>CANQJK010000052.1 GCA_947624235.1 uncultured Clostridia bacterium
TGAAGGGATTCGAACCCCCGACCGACGGCTTAGAAGGCCGTTGCTCTATCCTGCTGAGCTACAGGCACAGGCAAACGAGTAGTTGGAGCGGGTGATGGGAATCGGACCCACACGACCAGCTTGGAAGGCTGGGATTCTGCCATTGAACTACACCCGCACTTCAACAGCCTCTTTATTATATCCTACGCGACAAAAACTGTCAACGGTTTGACATCAAATTTTGCAACAAATTAAACAAAAATTGTCAATCGACGCTCACAAGCTTCCCTTGCTTGTACAATTTGATGAGAATATTTTGCATATCGTAAAATCTTATCACCGTTACTATCGGACTGCCCTCGTTGTCTTTTTCGCCCGTATCGACAATTTCTCCCGGTTTAGTGTAACTGCCTACACCGTCCTCCTGCTTGTTAAGTTTGAGGTACAAATCGTTAAAAAAGTTGCCCAATCTGTCCAATGCGTCAAATTGACTCCACAATTTGCTGTAATTACTCAATTCTGTTCTTATACCGCTATCCAATTTGGCATAAAGTTCGTTTGTGATCTGATTTGTATTTGGATATAAACCCACCATATTTATTGCTGGAGTAACGCACTGTACCAAAGCACCATACCGCAAATATTGGTCTTGACTGGTCAAGAGAACATAACTGGACACCAAATCGGCTTCGTACTCCCGCATAACGCCCTTTCCGTGAGCCATTTCATGCCCAAGCGTGTGAGGCAGGTATAACCCTGTTTCGTTCCCGTTGATATTCGCTTCTCCGAACGGCGCAAAAAACACTCCCGTAATATGCAATTCGCTCATTATGCGCTTGTTCAAAATGCGTTTTCCGCGCGGTGTGTAAGATGAAAAATATTTATTATCCAGTTTTTCGTACTCTTTTGCCAAGCGATCGGACATTTCCGCAAGGTCGCAGTTATATACGATATTGCCGTCTATATGATCCGTATCTCGGTATGCTTGATTAGCCTGTTCGATGACATAATCGGCGATCTTTATCGCCTCCTCCAATGTCAGGTCGTCGCCGGAATATTCTTCATATATATCTGTCGGCAACGGATCTCTGTTATAGGCGAAAGACGCCGTCGCGGTGTATATGTTCAAAAAGGCAAAAACGCATATGACCACAACAAGCACACTTGTAAGCGCCTTTTGCCATTTGTGTTTGCACAAAAGCACTATTTCTATTACAAAAAACGCAATTGCGCCCACTATTACCACGATCAAAAACATTTCATACAAACTGAAAGGTATCCAGCCGAGCAATGTGCCAAAAGCCGTTATCCACCAACGAGAAAAAGTTTCGGCAAAAAATTCGCTGACCTTTTGACTGTTTTTGAGCAAGCAAAGCACTACAAACAGCGCAACAAGAACGCCTATTTCTATGAGGCGTCGCAATGTTTTGCGTTTAGAGCTTTTGTTTTTCGATTTGTCTCTCTTCATGATCGTCCGCCTTCGTCAATTGAACAGTTGAAATTTTTTGTCCAAATATTCTTCGTTGCGTTCTATGTAAGTGATGACGTCTTTGGCGTTTGCAGAACGTTCGATCCTATTTTCGGAAGAAACAATTTTTTTGGATATGGCATTGGTCCCGCACGCCATAATATCCGATATCTCCTCCATTATGCCTATATTATACAAGCATGGCGTGTTTGGTTTGCAGTACCCCACATTTTCGAGATTTTCCGCCATATACTTTTGACGGTACATATAGTATGGCATATACCCCGCCGAATAAAGATTGTTTCGACTGTAATCTAACATTAGCCCCACGTTGCTTGCTACCGTATAATTTTGTTCTTTGAGTTTGCTTCCGTGTTTAAGAGCCAAAGTGTGCACCGTTATGTTGTCGGGATCCAAAGCGATCGCCTCGTCGATACTGTGATAAAACATTTCGCAACTCTCGCTCGGAAGCCCTGCAATCAGATCCATATTGACAACAAAGCCGAAACTTTTCGCCAACTCGTATTTATCGTAAATATCTTGAACGGTGTGCTTACGTCCTATAACGTCCAATACCGATTGGTTGAACGTTTGCGGATTTATGGAAACGCGGTTGACGCCGTGATCGCGAAGAACGGCAAGTTTTTCGCTGTCGATAGTATCGGGACGTCCCGCTTCCACGGTGTACTCGTTGGGCGCAAATCGAATACAGTTCATTATATCGTCCAGTTGCCTTGCCGATAACGACGTAGGAGTGCCACCTCCGAAATAAACGTTTACTATTCGAATACCTTTTTTTTCGGCAAAAGCGATAGTTGCGGATATATCCTTTTTGAGCGCTTCGATATAGGGCTGAACATATTTTTGCAAACGAGTGATTTCTCCGCTTGTAAAAGAACAATAACTGCATCTGCTTACGCAAAAAGGAATGCCAACATACAAATCGGCGCACCCCTCTTTGCGACGATGTAGTTCGCCCTGCGTGCGCAAAATGTCCTCTACCAATTGCGCCCTGTTTGCGGACACGCCCAAAACGTCGCAAAACGTGCTTTTCCAATCCAAACCTTCTCTACTCAATTGATCTGCCAATTTGGTAGGACGAATACCCGTCAAACTGCCCCAAGGCATGGTTTTGCCCGTAACGGACACAAGCAAATTGTAAATTGCCAACTTGGCAAAGCGCTTTCTCAGACGTATTTGTTGCAAGCCGTTCAAACCCTCGATATTGACGCGTTCGGTGTGTTCTTTGCCGAATGCGCGGGCGTAGTAACAACACACATCGCCACATTGTTCCCTGACGCAAATTTGCGCGCTATCGGGCGAATCGGTCAATTCGGTATCGTCCCAAAACAATTTGGCGACGTCGTGAATTTCCGTAGGGTATGGAAAATCGGTATAAATAAGTTTCATAGATAATCAGCCCTGCGTACGATAAACATTGATTACCGCGGGAATGGCAAGCAGTCTGTTCATCAATTGATTGGTTTGTTCGTGGTTGGATATTTCCACCGTTATGGTTGCAATGGCGTTGCCTTTGCGATCCTTGCGGGCATTGATAGCAATAAACGACAAGCCCTCGTTCGTTATGACCTTTGTTATTTCCGCAAATACTCCACCCTTGTCTTCCGCAATTATCTCCACGGTCACGGGGAACGTGGTCTTGTCGCTCATATTAGCCCACTCTGCCTTTACCAAGCGTTCAGGCTCCATATTCTTTATCGTCGGGCAATCGGCTCTGTGCACGCATACGCCTCTTCCGCGTGAAATATAGCCCACGATCTCGTCTCCGGGAACGGGTGAACAACACCGCGAAAAACGTACCAAAAGGTTCTCCACGCCTTTTATTATGACGGATCTCTCTCGGGTTCCGCCCCCTTGTTTTTTGCGCACATTTTGTTGAGTTTTGAGTTTTTCGCTAACGGACTTGTTGGCGGTTATAAGTTTTACTACTACCTGATTAAGGGACAAACTTCCGTAGCCCACCGCCGCGTACATTTCGTCTACACTTGCAAGCATGTATCTTTCGCAAACTGCCTGTATTGCTTCGGGCGTCATAAGTTCCGACGGAGTGATCCCACGGTGTTTGATCTCTCTTTCGATCATTCCTTTGCCCGTTCGAATGTACTCGTCCTTCATTTCGCGCTTGAAGAACTGGCGTATCTTCGCCTTTGCGGAGGGAGTTTTGACGATCTTCAACCAATCGCGAGAAGGTCCCTTCGCGTTGGGGTTGGTCATAACTTCCACCGTGTCGCCCGTAGTCAACGGCGTGTCCAGCGGGACTATTTTGTTGTTTATTTTGATGCCGACGCATTTGTTTCCCACTTGACTGTGGATCATATATGCAAAATCCAAGCCCGTGGCGTCGGCAGGCAAAATTTTCACGTCGCCGTTTGGAGTAAAGACATATACTTCGTTGGTATTAGATATATCTTTTCGTATCAAGTCCAAAAACTCGGTGCTGTCGCGTATTTCGTCGTTGTAGGACAAAACTTCTTTTACCCAGCCGAGTTTATCGTCCATCGCGGTTGCACCGCTTACGCCCTCTTTGTATTTCCAATGCGCGGCAATACCGTATTCTGCGACCTTGTGCATTTCGTGAGTGCGAATTTGCACTTCTATCGGATAGGTGTGCGTCCCTATCTCTATGATGACCGTAGTGTGCAAAGATTGATACATGTTCGGTTTGGGAACGGCGATATAATCTTTGAAACGTCCCGGCATAGGCTTCCAGCGGGCGTGAATGGCGCCCAAAACGGCGTAACAGTCTTTGATCGTATCTACTATTACCCGAACTGCAGTAAGATCGTAGACCTGATCGAGCGTCTTGTTTTGACGACGCATCTTTTTGTATATGGAATAAAAATGCTTTGTTCTGCCGTATATGTCAAAATCTTCTATTTTCGCCTTTTTGAGTTCTTTTTTCACTTCCTCGACAAAGGCGTCAACAATTTCTTCGCGTTCGTGTTTTTTGAGTGCAATTCCCTCGCTTATCTCGTTGTATGCCTTGTTATCGAGATATTTGAGGCACAGATCCTCCAATTCGCTCTTTATGTTTGAAATACCGAGACGACCTGCTATCGGAGCAAATATATCCAACGTTTCTTTTGCTATGATCTGTTGTTTTTCGGGAGAAAGATACATCAATGAGCGCATATTATGCAAGCGATCCGCAAGCTTGATCAGCATGACGCGAATATCCTTTGCCATGGCAAAGAACATTTTGCGCATGTTTTCCGCCTGTTCCTCTTCCTTGTTGTGAAACTGTATCTTATCCAACTTGGTGACGCCTGCCACCAAATCGGCAATTTCATCGCCGAACTGCGATCGAATGTCAGCGTCGGTAATATATGTATCCTCTACGGTGTCGTGCAACAAGGCTCCGCAGATCGTGGGCACGTCCAGCCCCATGTCTATCAAAATATCCGCTACAATGACGGGGTGCGTTATATACGGTCTGCCACTTGCCCTGAATTGACCTTGGTGCGCCTTGAATGCGACGTTGAATGCGTCCTCTATACGATTTACCTCGTGCGCATGATAGTAATGTTTTACTTTGGACAAAAAATTACCGATTGTAACTTCTGCCGGTTCAATTTCCGTATTCATCATTCACCTATCTTGAAAAACATCTGTATATTGCCGAGTTGTTCAAATCTTGCTTGACAGAACTGTCAAATTCTACCGTGTATTTGTCGGTAACTTTTATAAGTTTAAGTTCCTCCAACACCCTCATTGCAACGACAAATTGTATGTAACTCATTTTGCCAGTCAAAAAAACGTCGTAAACGCTTTTTATGCGATCGAAATCTTTTTTGCGACGCAACGCAGTGTACACCAGCGAACAAATTTCTCTGTTCAATTGCAACGAATAAAGCTCTTTGCGAGCTTCTTCCGCCGAAACGTACAATGTCCTCTCGGGAAGCGTGCGAGCAATTCCCTTGTGCGCAAAATATACGATATTGTCGTATTTGTCCCAATTGTAACTTTCGAGCGGAGAAACAACGACGGTTTTGTCCGCTATGCTGTTGTCAAAGAAGATATCCAAAGCATAGTCCTCTAAATCGTACTTCTCGCAGTAGGACAGATAAGTTTCGCAATCATCGAACACCACCGCACAACTGTGCTTTCGCAAAATTTCGTCGATATCCGTTTGCGTAAACTCCACGTCTCGCGCGGAAAAATTGCGCAAAAGATTGAGCTTGTAAAAGTCGTCAAAGCATACCGAGTTGCACAAAGTCATATCCTCGATTATGCCGTAAACGGTATTTGTATAGTGATCGTTTTCCAACGTGCAAAGCAGATCGACATTGGCGCCCTTACGCAAAAAAGGAACATATGCGCCGAATTTGAAAAACCCTTTCAACGCCAAGCCGTTTGCCATTGTGGCGGATAAATGAACTTCGTCTTTGCCGAATGAGGAGGCAAAATCAACTACCCCGCTCACGCGAAAAACGATCTTGTCTTGTGGCAACAGCGGTTGCAACTTCTGCGTAAGCTCTTCCGCCTGCAACATATCCAATTCGCCCCATTCAACATCGTAGCAAAGTCTTTTTTCGAATATGGTCGAATCGAGGGCGTTAAATAGCGCAGAAAGTCTTGTGCGCAACTCGACAAGGCGTTCGCAAGATACGCTAAATCCCACCGACGCTTTGTGTCCGCCGAATTTGATCAACAGATCTTTGCATTTGCAAAACACTTCGAACAAATTGATAGCGTCAATGCTACGGGCGGATCCGACGTATTTGTCCCCATCCAATGCCATAACTATTGCGGGGACCTTGTACTTTTCCTTGCATCGAGCCGCCACGATACCCAACAAGCCGTGTTGCCAACGATCGCTGTACAAAAATACCATTCTTTCGCGGTGAATGATTTGCCAATCGCACAGGTCGTCCGCTTGCAATGCAATTTGATCCACCATTTGACGACGTTTTTCGTTTAGTTGCAACAATTCGTTTATTTTTGCCGTATCGACTTTGTCGCGCCCGAGCAACACTTGCAATGCCGAAGCGGGAGAACCTATCCTTCCCGCAGAATTGATACGAGGCACGATCTTCATAGATACGTCGTTGCATGTGACAGGCGTTGAGCAATTGCAGGATTCGGCAAGCTTTTTCAGGCTTCTGTGGCGAAAATTTTCCAACCCCATCTTGACAATTGCTCTGTTTTCGTCTTGCATGGGCATGATGTCTCCTATCGTGCCCACGCAAGCCAAGTCGCAATAATTAAGCGCGGTTTCTCTGCCCGCCAACGCTTCGACGAGCTTCCATGCCACCCCTGCGCCTGCAAGATACGGGAAAGGATAACCCTCCATTTTGGGATCGATACAAATGCACTCGGGCAGACTGTCGGGCAATTCGTGGTGATCTGTCACTATTACGTCCACGCCCAATTCGGACTGTATTTTAGCCACGTCATCTGCATTTGATATTCCGCAGTCTACCGTTATTACAAGGTCGTAATAATCATTTTCAAAGGCGCGAAAAACATTTTCGGCGTGCAAGCCGTAACCCTCGTCGCGCGTAGGTATGACGACGTCGTTTTCTATTCCGATGTCATTGAAGTATAACGAAAGAATACTGCTTGCGGTAAGTCCGTCTGCGTCGTAGTCGCCGTAAATCAGTATTTTACCGCCGATTTCCACGACATAATTTATCGTTTCCACCGCCTCTTTCATATTTGCCATTTCAAATGGAGAGTGAAAGACAATTCTGTCATTCAAAAAATCGGCATAGTTTTTCTCATCTATTCCGCGTGAAACAAGTATTTCCGCAATATTTTGCGCGACGCCTCTCTGCACAAGATTTTCCACGCTTGCGATATTGTCTATCGGACGTTTTTGATATCTTTCTTTCATAGCCTTAACAAGAAAATACAACAGCCTTCTAAAAGCATTAGAAGGCTGTCAACTTTTATCTTTTGAAATTATTTTCTGCCTTTTACGTTATCCTCATAAAACGGAGACAACATCAAAGCAAACAACCTGTTCAAGCAGAACGTTACAACGAATGACAGCACTGCACCGTAAACCAACGCATTGCCCAAAGGCGCCGTTACAACTGTGGGAATTACCCAAAGTATTATGCCAAGCACAAGCAACGCACCGTGCGCAATAAGAGAAATGAAGTTATCTCTTCTGCTTTCTTTCTCGCCGAAAGTGAATGTGTGATATCTTGCAACAGAGTAATTTTTACCTTCCGACAACAACCTGTTGAGCTTTTCCAATGCCACGGCGCTGAAAAACGTCATGAATGCGTAGGAAAGGATAACTCCTATTGCCATTGCAACGTTGAATATCTCCAAATGAACAAGTGCGCCGAAGAACATAAATACGAGTACGGCAAGCGCTTGCGTCAATATCACGGGAATACTCAAACCCTTGAAGCGCACTGCAAAGTAAACAAAACTTGCAAGCACCAACGCACCGAATACGACCAAGAATATCCAACCGTAATGATTTTCAATAGTTTCCGTTACGCCCTCTTGCGTCAGCGTTGCTTGAAGCGAACCACTGCTGATGTAAGACGCCATTGCCCGCGCATGCTCTTCGCTTGTAGCGACGTCCGTGTAGGCATAGGTTATTTGCAGGTCGTTACCCGTCCAATAAACCCACGTGTTTACCGCTTCGTCCAATGCGCAAATGTAAGGGCTTGACGTTTCCAGTTCATCCTTGGCAAGTTGTCTGCCTTCCTTTGTCAACTTCACTCTGCAAATATACAAAGTGGTGCCTTGACTGATATAACTGCGAACGCTTGCGCGCCTGAAATGTTCTTGCGTCAACAACACGCTATCCGCGGAATAACTTGCACTGCTCGAATACGCCGTGGAGAGAATTTCCACCTTGCCGTTGATAATAACATTTTCCATTATGCTCTTTTCGGAAGGCTTGACCTGCGTGTTTTCGTTGTCGGACTTGGGTATTTGAATGGAAACAGAGTTGCTTTTGCTGTCATATTCCACCTTGGAGCCGTAGTAGCCGTATGCCTTGTTGAGGCGAGTTTGAATTGCCTTTACAATGCTGTCGGCTGTCAGTCCTTCCACGTCTTCATCAAGCTTTACCTTGTAGATGGATTTGACTGAATCGGTAAATGCACCGCTTTTTTGAATTGCCGTAAGTGGTGATTGATAAAATTCTCCGAATTCGTTGACATCGAAATTACCGATAAAGCCGAATACGCCCAACGTTATCGTCGCGCAAAACAGCACACAAAAAAAGATAATGATCAATGTCCGCTTTACTGTTCTTGTCATTGTGAGTCTCCTTGACTTTTGCCTTTCTAAACCTTTTTTACAAAATGAAACATTTTGCCCTGTCGCACTATTTTGACAGAAAATATCTGCAAAAAGCGACACAATGTGGGCGCAAATTGCACCCGTACTTGTTTATTATAATAGTAAGTGAGAAAATAGTCAATTGTTTTTTCTTTCTTTTCTCTTTTACAAATATTTTTATTTACATATATAGTAAAAAAGAAGGGAAAAACGCGATCGTTCTTCCCCGTCGAATAAATCAAGAAATTTGCCTCTCAAAACGTTTTGTCGCAGTCGATATGCGGACGCAAACGTTCGGTCATGCGGATCTGCGACTCTTAACAAGTGCAACGATCGCCGATACGACAAGCGCGATACCGAGGTCCAATGCTATTTGCCCAAAGTGGATCTGTCCTCCGATAATGGCGAAAACAGCAAAAGACAGCGCCCAAAAGATAACGGCTCCCACTATGGCTTTTAGCAAAAATTTTTCGTCTTTTATCGACAACAAAGTGCCCAATGCAACGGCAATTACTTTGAGGACCTGATTGATGATCGGCAAAACGTTGTCCCCTATATTACACAGTTTTGCGACCAGTGCGAGTACAAGTATTCCTATGCAAGAAAATAACAATGACAGCAAGCCTGCTTTGAGCGATTGAAGTATAAAGGATTTTGTTGCGCTTTTTTCCATAAAAAAAACCTCCGAATAGCTATTATAATCTATTCGGAGGAAGTAATTTTTAGACCAGCTATTTGATCTCGTCCACTTCGTTTTCCTTTTCTTGTTCCTCTTTTGCCTGTTGTTCGGCTTCGGGAGAGCCGGGGGCGGGAGCGATGGAATGTATTGCTTGACGAACAAACTGCATCGTCGTTTTGTTTTCGTCCAAACCCGTAAGCAACCAGATGTTGTTATCGTCAAGTTGTACAACTTCGCCGACAATACCGCCTATTGTTGTAACTATGGAACCGATCGCCAATTTAGACATCATCTCTTCCTGACGTTTTTTCTGTTTTCTTTGCGGAATTACCATCAAAAGGATCATGCCCACCAAAAGCAGACCCAAAATTAAGTAAACCCACCAACCGTTGTTGGGCGTATCTGTGGTAGTCGATTCTTCAAAAAAGTTTAACAGTTCTAACATATTTACTCCTTGGGCAAATTGCCTATTTAATTGTTTAAGCGAT
>CANQJK010000053.1 GCA_947624235.1 uncultured Clostridia bacterium
TCATTCGTTCCGCAAATGCGGTTGTGAAAAAATGATTTATACCCCGCCCACAGGCTCTTTTGTCTGCGGGCATTGTTTTTGCGCCCGAACGAAACCTTGCAGGGGATATCACATACAAAAATATCATTGCACCAAAACCGATAGTCCCAAAGTGTCCCGACTTGTTCTGCCGAGAGCGAGTGTGTTTCGCGCAAAAAAAACTGCAACGAGGGCAAACTTCATAATAGACAAGCGAGTATGTCCCCAATCAAAACAATCTGCAACAAGCGCAAGCCCGTCAAGGGATATGCGAGCGGTGTGTCTAAATCGGGTTACGACGCACATGGCTCTTTTTGGATAATACGATCGTAATTATTAGTATCCCGCCAACACAGGCTACGAGCATGTAGCCGAATTTCAGCGCAAAGTCAAATCCGAACATGCTAAACGCAAGCGCCGAGCCGAACATCAACACGCAACACACCGTGTCGTCGGGAATGACCTGTCGCAACAGCTCCGCAACGGAAAAAGCGTTGGACGCAATGCCCGTGGCACCGCACAGCGCAAGCGTTATCACGGCGTAGGGCACAAGCGCGCCCTCAATGCCATTCAAGGCGGGCAAAGGACGGTTCATATCGCACAGCGGAAGCAGTGCAAGCATAAGCGCGGACAGCACAACGGCGCTTGCAACGGAACAAAGGACGTTTTGCCTTCGGGTACATTCGCAGGATAGTTTTGTCAGCACTCCCAGCGACATCGTCACGGAAAACAGCGCGTAAGCCACAGTCTTGACGGGCGACACGGCGCAGTGGCAGTGGTTTTGCGTTTGCGGACGCACGTAGAGCAACATCACCAGCGCAACAGCCATTGCAACGGACAGCGCGTTTACCACTTTCAGCGTTTTCATGCCCAGTCGCAAAAGCAAGGCTCCGCACAAAGCCACCGCAAAGGAGTAGAAGGGCAACCCGATGTCGTATAGCGACGAAAGGCATTGTTCTGCGCCTGCCAGCACCGTCACAATGCACACAAAGGAGCACAACGCCGTCACGACGGAAAAGGCTCCTTTCATTTTGCCGAACAGCGCGCCCAGTTGTCCCACCGAGCCGTAATTGCAAATTCTGCAACGCTCCCTCACCACAAAAAGGGACGCGCCGAAGCACAGGCAAAAGAGCAACACGCCAAGGGCGTTCCCCACAAACACTTGCATTTCCTTTCCGCTCAAAAACCCCACGCCCACACAGCACCCGACGGTCACGCACACGTCGGAAACAACTTTCAGCACCTTTTTCATATTGTATTACATTGCGATCTTTCACAAATTATTCTTGCCACCGCCCACTGTTTTTTGCCCCTTTGCCTTGTCGCCCGTGCGGACGTTCCCTTTGACGCTCATTCCCCAACGCCGAGAGCCTGCGCAACACCTTTTTTGCAAGATTTGACATCGCCCCTCATTTCCCCGAACAAACCGTCCCGCTTACTCAATATATACAAGTTCTGTGTCGCTTTCGCACAACAAAAGTGGCAGTGCGAGATATAATTAAAATAATTGCAATTCCTTGCCTTTTGATGTCGTTTTTTGGGTTTCGTGATTTGCAAATAACCCCTAAATTCCTTGAACAGCAAGCAGTCCCGATTATTCAAAACCTGCAAGTTCTCAACACTCCCGCACAACAAAAGTGGCAGTGTAAAATATTATCAAAACGGCAATTCCCTGTGTTCGAAAACCGCCCCTTCCCTACCTCTCAACGCGTTGAAAATGTCCCTTTTTTCGCATGTGCTTTGTTGTCCCGACGCAACAAAATTTCCCCTTTCGTCCCCGCTCTCCTCAAACCCCCTTCCCCTCACTATGCGATAAAAATGTGCGAATATTAGCCGATTTTGCCCTTTCGGAGAATACTATTTCAGACATAATAACCTCAAAAATAACAAAAATACCTCAAAGACATTGCAAAAAAGCGAACGGTCGATTCCGCTCGCTCCTTTTAGATAGATCTGTCGGGCAATGCCGACAAGGTAATTTTACTGTTGTTTTTTGCGTCAGTATTTACGCGTTACGGCTTTTTCCAGCAGGGCGACAATGGCGTACATCAAGCCTGCCAAAGCGCACAGCACAATGGTGCATGTCATCACCAGATCCAGTTTGAACACCTGCTTGCCGTACACGATCAAGTACCCCAAGCCTTCTTTGGACACAAGGTACTCTCCCATGATAGAGCCTATCCACGCCATGCCGACGTTTATTTTGAGCGTCGCCATCAGCGTCGGGACGTTTGCAGGCGCCACCAGTTTGACAAATATTTGCGCTCTGTTTGCGCCCATGGAGCGCAGAAGCAGTGCCTTTTCTTTGTCCGTCGCCAAGAAGCCGTTAAGCACGGTGATGGTGGTTATCACAACGGAGATCAGCACCGCCATGGTGATGATGGACGCTTTGCCCGTGCCCGCCCAAATTATTATTATGGGACCGAGCGCTATTTTCGGCAGACTGTTCAGCACCACGATATACGGCTCAAACACATCCTTCAAAAAGGCGTTCCACCACAGTACCACCGCAACGGCGTATCCTAACGCGGTGCCAATGGCAAAGCCTGCCAACGTCTCCCAAGTGGACGCCCAAATGTGTTGCCACAGCGTGCCGTTGGATATCAGTTCCACCAAAGTGTTCCATATTCGCGAAGGGCAACTTGTAATAAAGCTGTCTATCCAGCCCAGTTTTGCCGACAGTTCCCACAGTCCCACCAACAGTATCAGTACTCCTACTTGCGCAACGTGCACAAGGACTTTTCGTATCCGCTGTGCCCGCAAAAACAGCAAGTGTTGTCTCGAAAAGGTGTTTTTCATGGTTTTTCTCCGTGTAGATATTTGTGCAACAGCTCAAATTGCGGTGCAAAGTCGGGGCTTTCCCGACGTTTCAGCGGTTGAGCGATCGCGTTTAGCTTCGGTTCGTGCACAGTCAGCACTGTGGCAGGGCGGTTGGTAAGCACGATTATCCTGTCCGATAGCGAAAGCGCCTCAGAAATGTCGTGCGTCACCAACAGAGCGGTTTTTTGCTCCTTTTTGATTATCGAATACACGTCGTCGCACACTTCCAGACGCGTCTGAAAGTCCAACGCCGAAAAGGGCTCGTCAAGCAACAGCAGATCGGGGTTGGTGGACAGCGTCCTTATCAACGCCACCCTTTGGCGCATGCCTCCGCTGAGCTGTTGGGGATAGTGCTTGCGAAAGTTCCACAATCCGTATTTTTTGAGCAGTTCGTTGGCGTGCGCCTTGTTTTCCGCCGTCAAGCGGTGCATAACTTCCAGTCCCAAGTAGACGTTGCGTTCTATCGTGCGCCATTCAAACAGTTGATCGCGTTGCAACATATAGCCCACGGCGTTGTCGCTTTGGCGTATCACCTTTCCGCTCGTTGGGGCGATAAGTCCGCAAATCAGGGACAAAATGGTGGTTTTTCCGCATCCTGACGGACCGATGATGGACACAAATTCCCCCTCGTTCACGTCAAAAGACATGTGGCTCAACGCTTCCGTTTCCTGCGTTTTGGTGTAAAACACCTTGCTGACGTCTTGAAGTTGAAGTACTTTCATTTTGTTTATACCTTTGTGTAATTTTGTTGCGATATGTTCGCCCTCGCGTGGGACTTTTGCCCTTTGCGTCCCAAAATGTCCGCTTTGTACAAGGATTTTTGCTCCGATTTGCGCCGTGACAGCGCAAATTTTGCTTGTTTGGGAATAAATGCGCGTCGCGCTTTGGGACGAACGTGCGCGGTGAGTTAAATCTTGCTTGCCACCGAATTGTCCACGATGTCGTCGTAGTTTACTCTTCGGCTCAATTCGCCCGCGTTTTGCATGATGTCTTGGATACGTTCAAACGCCTTTTTGTCCGTCACGGGCGTGGACATCCACACGTCGTAGTCTTGGTAGTTTTTCACTGCGGATGTCAGCAAGTCCAAACTTGTTGTGTCAAAGTAGGGTTGCACGAGCCTTGCCACATCCTCAGCTGAGTGGGACATTGCGTATTGGGTGCCTTTCCACACCGCGCGCAAAAACTTTTCCGCCTTGTCGGCATGCTCGCGCAAAAACTTTGCCGTTGCCGAGTAGCAGGTGTATGGTATTTCTCCGCTGTCCTTGCCTATCGACGACACGATATACCCCTTGCCGTCCTTTACCATTTGGCTTGCGCTCGGCTCAAACAGCGGAACGTAGTCCCCCAACCCGTCCACAAAGGTGGGACCGAGCGAGCCGAACTCTATGCTGTAATCCATGGTGATGTTTTTGCCGTTTTCGTAGCCCTTGTTGTTTAGGACGTATTGCAATATCATGGCAGGCATACCGCCCTTTCTGCCCATCAGAACGGTGGTGTTTTCTATGCCCGTGTAGTCGAAATCTTTTGCCTCTTTGCGCGCAACGAGAAAACTTCCGTCCCGTTTGGTCAGTTGCCCAATGACGTGCGGATAGTCCTTTTTGCCTTCCAAAAACACATAGATGTTGGCTTCGCAACCCATCAGACCGATGTCTGCGTCGTCAGTCAACAGCGCCGTCATCACGTTGTCCGCTCCGCTTCCGTTGGTTATTTCCAACTCGATGCCCTCCTCTTCAAAGTACCCCAGCGCCAGCGCAAGGTACTGCGGAGTGTAGAACAGACTGTGCGTCACCTCGTTCAGGCGAATGACGTTGTCCTTCTTTTTGCAGGACGCCAAGCACAGCGTAGCCGTTACGATGAGGAGCAGTACAAGTAGAATAGTTATTGTTTTTTTCAAATTTATTCCTCCGTTATTTGCATATTGCATACTACGGATTTTGCCGAAAAATTGTTACACTTCGTCCCAAGCGCCCCCCTCGGGCAAAAACGCGATATCAAGGTCACGGCAACAAACCGCGCATGCAACTGTCAGATATCGACAAGTCAACAACGTTTGAGCTTTGTCAGGTTGTTATTTTGTCAAAGTGTTGACATATTTTTTTGGCTGTTGTACAATGTAGCTACCACATTACTCTTAATATCATTTGTGTTCTTGCACGCTTTATCTACCGGTAGATAAGTGTGTCTGTTTTCGTTTGTGTGAGAACACATTTGAGAGTAGTGTGGTAGCTATCGAGACACGCATCTACAAGTGCCGTTTCGGTAGGGACGGCACTTTTTTTTTTGTTTCTTTTTCCCTTTTTTCGTTGACAAACGAACGGGGGGGGGTAGAATAGTTATGCTATTTGTAATACAAATAAATAAACAAAATCAAGGAGGAACTTATGAAAACAAAACGCATTTTGTTTGTAGCAATTGCGGTCTTTCTGATCGTTACGTTTGCCATTGTTGCGTTTGTCGCCTGCGACATGCACAAACACACTTTCTCGCAAGAGTGGGTGGGCGACGAAACGTACCATTGGCACCCTGCCACATGTGAACATACTGATGAAATGGGCAACAAAGCAGAACACAGTTTTGACAGCAACGGTAAATGCAGTGTGTGCAACAGTTACGGTACGCAAGGCGTGGAGTATTCCGATTCCGATTTTTATCAGGGATCGGAAGTTATTGGATTTGGAAATTTAACGTCGTCGGATATTGTGATACTTGATTATTATAAAGGTAAACCTGTAACAGCTATAGGTCATGATGCTTTCTACAAATGTACCGATTTGACTTCAATAACAATTCCGAGTTCTGTCACAAGCATACTCTGGAACGCTTTCCAATATAGCACCATACAAACAATAACGTTTGAGAGCGATAGCCAACTGGATAGAATAGATAGTGATGCTTTCGACCACAGTGATTTGGAAAAAGTTTACTTCGGTGGTACGTTTGCCGAATGGGACGCAATACTATTCGGTAACGTCGGTGCAAACCCCGTTACTGAAACGGGCTGTCATTTCTATATGATACAAAACGGAGAATGGCAAGAAGTAACGAAAATAGAAATACCTGAGGGCGTGACGGAAATAAAAAGCTGGCAATATCGTGGTTTCAAGTATGTGACATCGATAGCTATTCCGAATACCGTCACAAGCATAGGCAAGTATGCTTTCGCCTATTGTAGCAGTTTACAAACCATAACGTTTGAAAGCGACAGTCAACTGCAAAGCATAGGCGACAGGGCTTTCTGCAATTGCAGAAGCTTGACATCAATCACGATACCAAGCACTGTCACATACATAGGCGAAACAGCATTTGGTTGGTGTACCGATTTGCAAACTGTGACTTTTCATGACGATAGTCAATTGCAAAGTATAGGCGACGGTGCTTTCTATGATTGCGATAGCCTGACAAACGTCTACTATGGCGGAACGATCGAGAGTTGGTGTGGAATTGAGTTCGATTTCAGTGGCAACCCATTGTGTAATGGTGGTCATCTCTTTATGAAACAAGATGGCGATTGGCAAGAGGTGACGGAATTAGTTATTCCCGAAGGCGTTGAAAAAATCGGCAATCATCAATTTGATGGTTTCGAAAACATTACTTCCATCACAATTTCAAGCAAAGTCACAAGCATAGGTGCCTACGCTTTCTACAATTGCAGTAGTTTGCAAACAGTAACGTTTGAAGGAGACAGCCAATTGCAAAGTATAGGCGACGGTGCTTTCAACCATTGCAGTAGTTTGACTTCGGTCACAATTCCGAGCGCTGTCACAAGCATAGGCATACGCGCTTTCGAATATTGTACCAATTTGCAAACTGTAACATTTGAGGGCGACATTCAGTTGCAGAACATAGGCGACTGGGCTTTTTATAATTGTCGTGGTTTGACATCGATTACAATTCCAAGCACCCTCACAAGCATAAATTACAGTGCTTTCTGCTGGTGCGTCAACTTGCAAACGGTAACATTTGAAGACGACAGTCAATTGCAAAGCATAGCCGAAGACGCTTTCCATGGTTGCAGTAGCTTGACATCAATTGTTATTCCAAATACAGTTACAAGCATAGGCGAATACGCGTTTTGTGTATGCACCAATTTACAAACAGTAACGTTTGAAAGCGACAGTCAGTTGCAAAGCATAGGTGAATTGGCTTTCGACAGATGCACTAGTTTGACATCAATCACAATTCCAAGCACCGTCACAAGTATAGGCAACAGCGCTTTCTGGGGTTGTAGCAGTTTGCAAATGGTGACTTTTGAAGCCGACAGTCAATTGCAAAACATAGATTACGAAGCTTTCTACTGTTGTAGCAGTTTACAAACCGTAACGTTTGAAGGTGACAGTCAGTTGCAAAGCATAGCCGAAGACGCTTTCCATGGTTGTAGCAGTTTGCAAGAAATAACCATACCGACGAGTGTTGCGAGTATAGGCGTTGGCGCTTTCGGCGATTGCGATGCTTTGAAGTCGGTAATATTTGAGAACCCCAATGGTTGGAAAGCTGATGGCGACAGCCTGGTTCTAACCGATCCCGAAGAAAATGCCATATACCTAACGTCCGTATATGATGACGCCGGGTGGACTCGGACGGAGTAGCCAACGGCGAAGCAACTGCGGATGGGGGCGAATTTCTTCGCGCTGAACGCAAGCAAAAACAAAATTTTCAAGAGCAGGCGGTGCAATCGCTTGCTCTTTTTGTGTCGCCGTGGTACAATAGGTACACAAAACGTTTGAGGCGCAAGGCCTGGCAAAACTGCCTTTTCAGAGAGCGAACTGCGGTGAAAATTTCGCAAGGCAAGTTGCCACGGTGTAGTGCGCCGAGTTGACGGTGCAAAACGGCGTCCGCGTGACGAAAGTAGTGCCGTTCGGACAGCTCCGTTATCGGCAAAAGAGGGCTTGCCTTTTTGTTTGGCATGCCGAATCGAGGTGGTACCGCGAATGATTTCGCCCTTGACAACAGTCTGTCAAGGGCTTTTTTGAGCCCTCGTGCAGAACGAACCGCGGACACCCTCGTGCATGACGAACCCACGTTCGACGCACCCTCGCTCCACGAACCCCTGCGACACGCAAACTCCGCACAGGACACCCTCGCAGTCCGCGCCATGAACGGTGAACACCTCTCACAGGATACCCGCGCAGTACGTACCCCGAACGACGAACTCCCACAGGACACCCCTGCGACATCACCCCGAATGGTGCAACACTCACGCAGTACGAACTATCGCGACACGCGCCCGAACGGTGAACCCTCGTGCAGAACACCTGCAACACACCTTCTCAAAGGTCGAATACTCACAGGACACTCCTGCGACATCTCCCGAACGGCGCAACTCCCCCCCCTCGCACCCTCATTGGCGCACATCAAACACAAAAACAAAAAAAATTTATATATGTTCAACGTCTGCAAGCGCACAAAACTTGCACGTTTGAGCAAAAGGACAAAGATATGTTAGAAAAAACTTACGATCCCACTCAATTTGAAGGCAAACTTTACGATTTTTGGATGGAGCAAGGCTACTTTACTCCCAAGGCGGAGGTGGGCAAGCCCTATTTCTCGATAGTTTCTCCTCCGCCCAACATCACGGGGCAACTTCACATAGGTCACGCGCTGGACAACGCGATAATGGATACCATTGTCCGTTTCAAGCGCATGCAAGGTTTCAACACGCTGTGGCTTCCCGGCACGGACCACGCCAGCATTGCAACGGAAGTGAAGATAGTGGAGGCGTTGAAGGCGGAAGGCATCGACAAGCACGACCTCGGACGGGAAAAATTTCTGCAACGCGCCTGGCAGTGGAAGGAGAAGTACGGCGGACGCATTGTAGAACAGCTCAAAAAGCTCTGTTCCAGTTGCGATTGGAGCCGTCTTGCCTTTACCATGGACGAGCAGTGTTCCGAAGCGGTGCGCAAGCAGTTTGTTTCCATGTACAAAAAGGGCTTGATATACAGAGGCAACCGCATCATCAACTGGTGTCCCGTGTGTCAGACGGCGCTATCCGACGCAGAGGTGGAATACGGCGAGCAGGACGGCTACTTTTGGCACTACGGATACACAACGCCCGACGGCAAGACTACCGTCACGTTTGCTACCACCCGTCCCGAAACGATGTTGGGCGACACGGCTGTTGCCGTCAACCCCAATGACGCTCGCTACACGCACCTCATCGGCAAAACGGTGATAGTGCCCTTTGTCAACCGCGAGATACCCGTCATCGCCGACGAGTATGTGGATATGGAATTCGGCACGGGCGTCGTCAAGATAACGCCTGCGCACGATCCCAACGACTTTGAGGTGGGCGTACGACACAACCTGCCCGTCATCCGCGTGATGAACGACGACGGCACCATGAACGAAAACGCAGGCGAATTTGCAGGTTTAGACCGCTACGAGGCGCGCAAACGCATTGTCGCTCGCTTGAAGGAAATGGGCATTTTGCAAAAGGTAGAGCCGCACAAGCACAACGTGGGCAGTTGCTATCGTTGTCACACTACGGTGGAGCCCATTGTTTCCAAACAGTGGTTCGTAAAGATGCAGCCTCTTGCTCAGCCCGCGATAAAGGCGGTGCGCGACGGCGACGTCACCTTCCACCCCGAACGCTTCGAAAAGACCTACTTCAATTGGATGGAAAACATCAAGGACTGGTGCATATCCCGTCAATTGTGGTGGGGACATCGCATACCCGTGTGGTACTGCGACGATTGCGGTGCGGAAATCTGCGAGGAGACCGATCCCACCGTGTGCCCTCATTGCGGAAGCACGCATTTGCGTCAGGACGAGGACGTGTTGGACACTTGGTTCAGCAGTGCGTTGTGGCCTTTCAGCACCCTCGGCTTCCACCGCGACAGCGACGACTTCAAAGCCTTCTTCCCCACAAGCGTGCTCAGTTGCGGTTACGACATCATTTTCTTTTGGGTGGCGCGCATGATATTCAGTTCGCTGTACGCAACGGGGCAGGTG
>CANQJK010000054.1 GCA_947624235.1 uncultured Clostridia bacterium
AGCGCAACCCAATAGTTTTGGCGTTGATATCTGTGATCTGACATTGTTCGACTAAAATCGACGATAGCGTACCAAAACCCCAACAAAGTGACAGCTTTCGACAGAACTCGCAGATAATGCACAGAAACCAAAACAAAAAGACATAATACAACATAAACCGCGGATAATGTCCAATAAACAAAATAAAAGAACAGTATTCGACATTATTCGTGGAGAGTGTACAATAAGCCACACAAAAGAACAGTTTTCGACAAAAAGCAAAGATAGCACACAAAAACCAACCAAAAAGACAGAGCCCGTCCAAATTAGACGATAGTGTACCAAATCACAATCGAACCGACGGTATTCGACATTATTCGTGGATAGTACCAGAAAGTCCAATCGAAAGAACATTATTCGACCAAACTCGCGGATAGTGTACCAAAACCCCAACAAAGTGACAGCTTTCGACAGAACTCGCAGATAATGCACAGAAACCAAAACAAAAAGACAGAATACGACAAAAACCGTGGGTAATGTCCAATAAACAAAATAAATCGACCGTATTCGACATTATTCGTGGAGAGTGTACAATAAGCCACACAAAAGAATAGTATTCGACATTATTCGTCGGCAATATATCAAAAAACACAAAACCCCGCACAAAAGAACAAAATTCGACAAAACTCGCCCTTTATCACCATGGACAACACCCTCAAATCGTTAAGAGAATATGCGCGCAGTCGCTACATACCCGTCATGTCCGAAGAGGCAAGCACGCTTCTATACGAAACGGTCAGCGCTTTGCAACCGCGCAACATTTTGGAAATAGGCACTGCGATAGGGTACAGCGGTATCGTCATGTTGACCGCAAGCAAGCAGGCGCGCCTCAACACCGTGGAGATGAACGAGGACGTGGCAAACGTCGCACGAGAAAACTTTTGCCGATTCGGCGTGTCAGAGCGCGTAAACATCTTTTTGGGGGACGCGCGCGAGTTGGTCAGGCAACTTACGGGCAGGTACGACTTCATATTTATGGACGGACCGAAAGGGCAGTACGAAACCTTCTTCCCCTACATGACCGACCTGCTCGTTGCGGGCGGAACGCTCTTTTGCGACAACGTGCTGTACAAGGGATTGGTGGAGCACATTCCCGAAAACAAACGGCACAAGCACATCACCGTAGCGCGGAACATGCGCGCATTTTTGGATGACATAACAAGCGATCCGCGATACCGCACGGTGTTGCACCGAGTAGGGGACGGCGTCACCGTGTCCACCAAACTGTATTGACATCGCACTGAGCAAAACGCGCGATAAATTTTCAAAAAATATGTCAGCAATGACGAAAAACGCACAAATATAGACTACCATGACAGACATAATAACGGAAAAACAGCCCAAAACGGGCGAAAAAGCAGGCAAAATCGAACTTTTGGCGCCTGCGGGCAATTGGGAAAAATTGGAAGCGGCTTTGAACTTTGGGGCGGACGCAGTGTATCTTGCGGGCAAAAAATACGGGTTGAGAGCCTTTGCCGACAACTTTGCCGACGATGAAATTGCCGACGCGACAAAGTGCGCGCACAGTCGTGGAGCCAAGGTGTACGTCACGATAAACATCTTTGCCAAAAATTCCGATTTCGACGCATTAGCCGACTATCTCGCCCTTTTGGAGCGTAGCGACGTGGACGGCGTTTTGGTCTCCGATGTGGGAGTGCTGGACTTTGTCACGGCGCACAGCAAGTTGCCGATACACATATCCACGCAGGCAAACACCACAAACAAATATGCGGTACGGCACTGGGCAAATTTGGGCGCAAAAAGGGTGGTGCTGGCGCGCGAACTTTCCCTCGGCGACATTGCCGAAATATCGCAATTTTGCCCCGACGTTCAATTGGAAGCCTTTGTGCACGGCGCAATGTGCGTCAGTTATTCGGGACGTTGCCTCATGTCCAACTACCTTGTCGGTCGGGATAGCAATCGCGGAGAGTGCGTGCAACCCTGTCGTTGGCAGTACGAAGTGCGCGAAGTCAGTCGCTCCGACAGCCTGCCCGTTTACGAGGACGAACGGGGAACGTACATATTCAACTCCAAGGACATGAACATGCTTGCCCACCTGCCCGAACTTATGGACGCGGGCGTGAGCAGTTTCAAGATAGAAGGGCGAATGAAATCGGCGTTTTACGTTGCCACCGTCGTGGGAGCGTATCGGCGCGCGATAGACGCGATACAAAGCGGTAGTTTCACCCCCGAACTTGTCGCCGAGTTGCAAAAGGAGTTGAACAAGGCGTCCCACCGCGATTACACAACGGGGTTCTACCTCGGCGAGGGCGACACGCAATACACGCAGTCCAGCAAGGCGGTGGAGGAGTACAAGTTCGTAGCCGTGGTGGCGGACGTGTCGGACGGCTTCGTCACGGTGGAAGAGCGCAACAAATTTTCCGTCGGAGACAGGTTGGAAGTGCTTTCTCCCACATTGCACGGCGCAAGTTTCACCGTAGAAAGCATAACGGACGCCGACGGCAACGCAATGGATACCTGCAACCGCGTCAAACAGCATGTGCGCGTCAACTGCCCCTACGCGCTAAATGTCGGAGACATTTTGCGAAAGCCCAATTGATTCCGCTTCCAACACCGCGCCGAGGGCAAAAACGTCGACATTTTCCGCCTGATGCACAAGCGTCAGGCTTTCTCCTTGTCCGCCGAAGACTATCTCGTGCCTGCCGAAGTTGGTTCCGCAACGCAACGAGTGCACGGTCACCTTTTTGAAACTTTTGCATTGGCAAATGGCGCTCGCAAGGGCTTTTGCCGTACCGCTCGGGCTGTCCTTTTTGTCCCGTCGGTGCGTTTCGCAAATTTCGCAGTCCCAGTCGGGCATGTGTCGGGCGACTATTTGGCACAGACGTTCCAACATGGCTATCCCTACGGAAAAGTTGGGCTTGCACACAACGCGCACTTGTTGCGAAAGCGCACTTATCAACGCCTCTTCTTCGTCGTTTCGTCCCGTCACTCCGCTGACCAGCGGACAGTGAACTTTTGCGCAAAACGCACACACTCTTTCTGTCGCTTGGGGCAGAGAAAAGTCTATCGCCACGTCCGCCTCGCTTGGCAAGGGCGTGTCTTTTTCTATGGGGAGCAGGGTGTGTCCCCTTTTTGTCGCTATCTCGCAAACGCGTTTTCCCACCCGACCGTTTGCGCCGAAAAGGGCTATTTTCATCTATTTTCCTCCCAAAAAGCGTCAATTTTGCGCTGTGTTTGCCTGTTTGCCGATGTGAGAGGCAGGCGCACCTCGTATGTGTCGAAGAGGCGCATTTTGAACAGCATGTATTTTATCGCAATGGGATTTACCTCTTCCATTGAAAGCCGAGACAGCCTTTCCCACAGCGCCACGTCCCTTTTTTCGGGATCCTTCAACATCCTTTTTGCCAAACGAGGCGCCACATTGGATACCACCGATACCGCGCCCACAGCCCCTTTTGCGCGTTGATCGCACAGCAAAATGTCGTTTCCGCACAGCAAATGAAAATGTTCTGCAAGCCTTTCGGTGAAGTTGAGGTCGCTCCCCGCGTCCTTTGCGTAACTTGCGTATTGCGACAACTCCGACAAGATTTCCCCGTCGATAGCGTAGGCGCACCTGCTCGGCGCATTGTACAACATCAAGGGCAGACCGCTTGCCTTGGCAATGGCTTTTACATGCTCGACGTATCCGCGAGGCGTGCACTTGACAAAGGCGGGCGGAGCGACAAGCAGACCGTTTGCTCCGCATTTTTGCGCCCTTTCCGCTTCCACAACGGCATTGCGCGTGCAACAACTTTCCACGCCCACCCACAGTGGGACGTTTCCCGCAAGCCCTCGTGCAATACCCGCCAAAAGTTTCTTTTCCGACGTCGTAAGCAGGGCGACTTCGGCGGTGGTGCCCAAACAAAGCAGAGCGTCAACGCCCTGTTCCAGTTGGTAGACAATGGTCCTTTCGTAACTGTATTGATCCAAACGTCCCTCTTTGAAGGGCGTCGCAAGCGCCGTTATAAGCATTGTTCCTCCATTGCGCATTGCAAAATTTCCAACGCGTTGTAGGCCGCGCCACGCAAAAGGTTGTCCGCCACGGTAAACATGTTCAGTCCGTATGGCGTTGTTGGATCGCGCCTTATTCGTCCCACTCCCACAAATTTGGTGTTGCGAAGCGTCAACGGCATGGGATACAGCCCCATTTGCGGATTGTCGAGTAGCAGAACGTTGGGCGCGTCGCTCAACAATTTTTTCGCCTCGTCCACGTCTATTTTTTGCTTGAACCGCACGTTGACGAAAACGCCGTGTCCCACGCTTACGGGCACGCGCACGCAAAATGAATTGACTTTGAGGTGGGGCAGGGACAGTATTTTTCGGCTCTCGTCCACCAGTTTTCGTTCTTCGGTGGTGGAGCCGTCGCCGAGCGCCTCGCCGATAAAGGGTATGATGTTGTCGTATATCGGGTGGGATATCCCCTTCAACTTGCCGTAGCAATTGCGCGCATAAAGGTCGTCCAATGCGTTTTTGCCAGCACCGCTCACCGATTGATATGTCACGGCGGTAAGAGACAGCGGACCAAACTTTTTGAGCGGAGCAAGCGCAACTACCGTTTGCACGGTGGAGCAGTTGGGGTTGGCAATGAGCTTGTTGCGGGCGACGAGTTCGCCGTTTATGCAGGGGACGACGAGGGGCACGCCCTTTTTGAGGCGAAATGCGGAACTGTTGTCTATGCACACGACGCCCCGTTTGGTAAGTTGCGGTATGTATTGCGCGGACACTTCGTTGCTTGCCATAAACATCGCGTAGTCTATTTTTGCGCATTTCAGCGCCTCGCACGGCTCGACTGTGGTGGGCTTTCCGCGAAAGATCACGCGCGTGCCCACGGTGGCGTTGGCAAAAAGTCGCACGCTTACGGGAAGATGTTGCAAAAGTTGGCACAGTTTTTGTCCCACCAAACCCGTTGCCCCAATGACGGCGATTTTCTTCATAAAACTCCTTTTTGAGTACATTATATGTATGTTTTGCGCGCAAGGTGTACGTCGCTTTCAAAAAAAGACGTCCGCAGGCAAATAAACACTTGAAATATTTTATTATTTTTGATATACTGTATTTGTATTGGTTTGCGCACGGGCACATCGGTGCAATTTTACAGGCGCAAAAAGGAAAAATTTTTATGGATTACAGCAAAATCAGACTTGCCAACGAGCGCAACTCGCACGTTACCAAGAGGCTCAACCGATTGAGCACCTGGAAGTTTTTCAAGGTGATCTACCGCGAAAACATTTGGAGAATGTTCGGCTACAACTTTTTGATGTTACTTTGTTTTGTGCCCATATTCGTCCTGATGATGTTGGGCGGATTCGAAGTGTCCAAGTTGCAGAGCACCCTGCCCGAGCTTAACAGTCTGGGCTTCTCCACGGGAGTGTGGACCAACGTCAACGACTACTTTGCGCGTCAAACGCGCCTCATCAACACCGAGTGGGGTTGGTACTCCGTTTTGGGCGCGCTGTTGTTCACGGTGATGTTCTCGGGCGGATTTGCCGTCATTCGCGACGCGTTCTGGACGGGCAAACTGTCGGCTGTGGGCGTGTTCAAGAGCATGTGGATGGGTTTCAAGTCCAACATTTTGTACGCTCTTGCCTCTACGGCGGTGCTGGCTTTGGCAGTGTTCGGCATTTACGAGTTTTATGTGTACATGAGCACGGTCATTTTGTGGCTGGCGATAGTGCTAACGGTGCTTTTGGCGATAGTGGCGCTGTTTTTGGCAATGTACCTTATGATACTTTGCTCCGTCAGCGTAACGTACAAGCAGTCCGTCTACGAAAATTTGGACGACAGTTGGCGTTTGTTGTGGCTCAACGTTTTGCCCAACCTCATTCACCTCATCATCGCGCTCATACCCATTGCGCTGTATTTTCTGTTTCAGGGCAACTTCCTGCAACAGATAGTGCTCATTTTGCTGTTGATGTTCGGCGGATTGTACTTCCCCCTCGTGTGGCAAACGCACATGATGAAAACCTTTGCGCTGTTCCACCCCGTGGAAGTAAAGAAGAAAAAGGCAAAGCAGGTGCAGACGGCGGAACGCTACAAGCAGGGCGCAAAGTCCAAGTCCGAGCGTAGTGCGGACGTTCGCTCCGAAGTGGACGAGTTGAGCGAACCCGTTGAGGACGCGACAAGCGAAGTGAGCGACGAGATCTTGGAAGAGGACGTCAATTCCGTAGACGGCGACGTTGTCGGCGCCAACGACAACAAAGATACCAAGGACTGAACATGCAAGCAAACTACACGGTATTGGCAAACTACTACGACAAATTTACACACAACGATTGCGACTACACAAGTTGGTCGCAATATTTGTATCGGGTGGCGCAACAACACGGCGTGCGCGAAGTGTGCGATATCGCCTGCGGAACGGGCAAAATGACGGCGCTTCTTGCCAAACGTTTTGTCACGGTGGGCGTGGACGCAAGCGAGCAGATGCTCACCGTTGCGCGTTCCAAGTGCAGGGCGTTGTTCGTCCGACAGGATATGCGCGCGCTCCGTCTGCCTCACAGCGCGGATATGGCGGTGTGCGTAAACGACGGCGTCAACTACCTCAAACCCAACGAATTGGAAGATTTTTTTCGGGTAGTGCACGGTAACGTCAGGCAGGGCGCGCCCTTTGTGTTCGACCTTTCCACGCCGTACAAACTACGCGAGGTAGTGGGCAACAACGTGTTTTTTGTGGATAACGACGAAGAAACGTTGCTTTGGAGCAACAAATTGAAGGACAACTGCGTGGAAATGTACCTTGCCCTTTTCACTGCGGAGGGGGACGTTTACCGCCGAAGCGACGAAAAGCACGTCCAGTACATGCACGCCGAAGAGGATGTTTTGCGCGGATTGAAAAACGCGGGTTTTGCCTTGCGGGAAATCACTGCCGACTACGGCAAGCCCCTTTCCCCCAAGGATCTGCGCAGGACCTACTTTGCACTAAAAAATTGATGATTGGAGATACACATATGTCCATACTTACCAAGGGAATGATCGCAAATTCCGTCATAGTGTCCGCGGTGGAAACCAAGGATATCGTCAATCGCGCCATCAAGATACACAACTTGTCCCCCGTGGGCGCATGCGCAATGGGGCGCACGCTAACAATGGCTCTACTTATGGGCAAGGAATTCAAGGACAAAAAGGACTACCTCACCGTCATAATCGACGGAGACGGACCGCTGGGCAAGATAACGGTGTGCGCAGACGGCGACGGGCATGTAAAGGGAGACATCGAAAACCCCGTTGCGGAAACGGTGGTAAAGGAAAACGGGCATCTGGACGTGGGAAGCGCAGTGGGGCGCAACGGCACTTTGACCGTCATCAAGGACATCGGCTTAAAACAGCCCTATGTGGGCACATCGCCCCTTGTCAGCGGAGAGATCGCCAACGACTTTGCCTACTACTTTGCCAACAGCGAGCAACAGCCTTGCGGAGTGACGTTGGGCGTCGGTTTGGACAAAAAGCGTTGCCGTTCGGCGGGAGGCGTTTTTGTGCAGGTGTTGCCCAACTGTCCCGAGGACTTGCTGGGACGTATCGAGACGGTGATGTACGCCATGGACGAAATGAGTTACCAATTCGACCACAGCACCGCCGAGGACGTGATAAAACGCTTTTTCGGCGAATTCGACCTTGTCATCACCGAGCACAGCGAAGTAAGCTACAAATGCAACTGCAACAAGCGCAAGATAGACCGCGTGGTGAGAAGTCTTGGCAGAGAGGAGGCAAACGCCATCATTGCCGAACAGGGGCAAATAGAGGTTTGCTGTCACTTTTGCGGAAAGAAATACACCTACGATCAACAGGCAACGGACAAACTTTTTGATAAATGAAAATAGAACTTAACAACGACACATTTTTTTCTACCGCCTTGCAACTTGCGGACGAGGGAGAATACTTTGACGCTTTGTGCCTTTTTGCACGGGTGGACAGTTACGAAAGTCTGCTCAACCAAATAGGTTGTTTTTGCATGCTCAACGACTTGGGGTATGCCATCGACGCTTATCGCAAACTTATAGCGCGCTACGGCTTTACGCACAATTGCTACGCCGACGTGTTGCAGTTGGGGGACGCCGTCAACGAGATCTTCGAATACTTCGGCAATCGCCCGAGGGGAGATTACGCAGAACGTTTGGACACACGCATATCCGCCGACGCAGAGAGCATGTCCCTGTACACCTTCCAGATGGAAGAGGACGAGGACGACTTCGAGTTGGACTTTTTGGAACATTCTGTGCCTATCGAAAAGGGCAAGTCCGTTTTTTACGACGTCAAGTCTGTGGACTACTTCAACAGCGTGCGGGACAGAATGGCAGAGGGCTTTTTTCAAAGCGACCTCGACATGGTAAACAAGGCGCAAAAGGAATACCTTGCGATCGAAACGGACGACGTGCCCACGTTGGAGTTGCAATTGTATTTGTGCTACACGCGACACATCTGGGACAAGGGCGAAAAGTGCGCATTGCGCCTTTTGAATGCGGAAGATCCCGGGTTTCGCGCCACGGGCACAGCAGTGCGCATTCTCGACCAAGTGGGTGGCAGAGAAAAGGAACTCAAACAGTTGTTGAGCAAGTTGCCGAGATACGGCGAAAGCATCACCGATCCCGACATGATGGAGTATTTGCAGATCGCCTGCAAATTGGGCTACGACGAGGTGACCAAGAGTTTGTGCGACGTGCTGTATTCGCACTATCTGGACGCAGGGTGCGACGCGTTGCGCATGTGCGCCGTCGTGTATTGCAACTGCCACGAGTACGAGCTGGCACGAGAAGCCACGTTGTTGCTTTGTCGTGCGTTGCCCGATAGCGGTGTGGCAAAGGCGTTGCTTGCCTTCATCAACGAAAAAATCCCCATTCCTTTGGACGATCCCTCAGGCGTCAACAGCCTTGCGCGACATTTCTTTTTGCCCGATCAGCTTACGGCGGTGGCGCAATTTCTGCTCATTTCCAAGCTGGACGAAAACAAATATCATTTGGGCAAGCAGGACTTTCACCATTTGGACTGTATGATACGCGAGTGTAGCAGTTGCATCTTAAAGGGCGACGTGGAAAAGTACATCAAAGGCGCCACGGCGTTGGGTGCGGTAATGGCGACCTTCACCCCCGAAAATACCGACGACTTTTTGCTGTTTGCCAAGCAGTGCATTGCAAGCGTTTTGCCCGAGGTGGGCATAAGCCGTGCCATTTTGATGAAGATGATACAATTAGGCTGTGCGGACAAGGTGACGGTGTCCATTTCGCAGGGCTTTTACGCATTGAACCTTGCCCAACTTACGTTACGCGACGAAGAGATGTTTGTGGAGGCGTTTTCGCTGTGCGCCACCCTCAAAAAGGTGGAACCGCGCCGTATGGAAAAGACCTACCGCTTTGTGGCAAAAAATAGCGACCTTGCCAAGATGCCCCCTGATGTCGCCGTGCGCCAAACGGCTTTTGCCCTGCTTGCCCTAACCAACAAAAAGTTTGCCGAATCCAAGGAAGCGGACTACTTTTCCGAAGAGGAGCGCGAGCTTTACCGCAACCTCAAAGACCTCAGCGACAACTGACCAGCCCGTCGCAAATGCGGAAAACGCCAATAAAGATATGCAATGCTACAATTGTGATTCCAAAAGAATAAAGTACAACAAACAAAAAGATTCGTACGTTTGTTTGGACTGCAACTACGAATATCCCAAACAATA
>CANQJK010000055.1 GCA_947624235.1 uncultured Clostridia bacterium
TCTGCGAGAAGCAGTATTTTCATATATTGTCTCCTTTGCGCGTTGTGCGCCCGATATGTCTTTGCATTATCGACAGCAAAAAACTGTCTGACTTCTTGTTTTATTATACAATAAGTCGCTATTCAAGTCAACAGTCAAAAGGATTTGGTCTCAAACGGTATTTTCGCCTGCAAAATTGTGCAAACTTGTGGCAGGAGGTGCAAAATGAAGAATCAACAAACCATTATGTGCGACGTGTGCGCCTGCAAGTATCACGACGGCGTTCAAAGCTGTTGCAAGCTGTCTCAGATAACGGTCACGCCTTGCGAGGACTGCGAAACGGCTCACTACTGCGGAAACTACGTTCACAAGTAACGCAAACGCCCCAAACCGCATGTTTGAGGGCGTACATACCCCCATTTGCTTGACACTTTTTGTACTTGCGACTAAAATATATCCGTAAACAAAAGTTGAGAGGTGCCTATATGCTCAATCAGGTACACGGTGCGATCAAAGTTTTCGCAGGCAATTCCAGCAAACGTTTGGCAGAGCAAATTTGCAGGCAACTGGATCTCGATTTGGGAGATTTGGACGTAGGCAAGTTTTCCGACGGCGAAACGAGCGTCAACATAAAGGAGTCTGTTCGCGGTTGCGACGTGTTCGTGGTGCAGTCTACCAACACCCCCGTAAACGACAATCTTATGGAGTTGTTGCTCATCTGCGACGCCTGCAAACGCGCCTCGGCGGGACGTATCACCGCAGTAGTGCCCTATTTCGGTTACGCACGGCAGGACCGTCAGGCACGTCCGCGCGATCCCATTTCCGCAAAGCTCGTTGCGGATATCATTCAGACAGCGGGCGCAAACAGAGTGCTCACCATGGATCTGCACAGCAGTCAGGTGCAAGGTTTCTTCAACATACCCGTAGATAACCTTTTGGGCATGCCCGTCTTGACCAAGTACATCAAAAAGATAGGTGTTCCGAGCGATCTTACGATAGTAAGCCCCGATACGGGCAGTGTGGTACGCTCGCGCGCAATGGCTTCGCGGTTCGACGCGCCCCTTGCCATTATCGACAAACGCCGTCCTCGCGCCAACGTAATGGAAGTGATGAACGTCATCGGCGACGTAGAAGGACGCACCTGCCTGATGTTGGACGACATGATCGACACGGGCGGAACTATTTGTCAAGGCGCGGAAGCGCTTGTTCAACACGGCGCAAAGGAAGTTATCGCGTGCTGTACTCACGCCGTATTGTCGGGACCTGCGATCGAGCGACTGCAAAACAGCAAGCTGTCCAAAGTGATAGTGTTGGATACAATCGAGCTTCCCGAAGAAAAGAAGATCGACAAGATAGAAGTTGTCAGCATTGCGGATATTTTTGCCGAAGCGATAGAGCGCGTATATACCGATCTCCCCATGTCCAAACTGTTCGAGTAAGTCAAGCGTCCCCCGCCCAACTCGCTCGCGCCGTTGCGGGACGACCGTCAAGTTACCACCCATTACAGAACAACGAAATATAATTGAAACGACTTGAAATCATGGCTTTTCAAGTCGTTTTTTTGATGTCGTTTTGTATAAAACGTTCAATGCGACGATAACAATGTCCCTGTTCAAAAAGGTACTTTTTGCGCAAGCGTGCCGAAGCGGTGGAAACCGTTTGAGCAAAGTTTGTTTGCGCGCCCAAAGGCTATCGATACGAAAAACCGTCTGCAATTCTACAAATTTAGTGTTTATTTGCGCTTTTCCAATGCGGAAAGCGCTGTTTTTTTGTATTTTTTACCTTTTGCGGGGCAACAATCATGACGGTGATCCTATGAAACGATTTTGTGTAACTGCAATGTTGGTGGCGGTGATATCGGCGGTGCTTATCTATTCGATGCCGAAAGATTTTTGCCGATACGCGTCCAAGGTGGCTCCTAACGGCACGGCGTGCATTTACTGCTTGCAAACGGATATGCCCGCAATAAACTCGGGCAACGGGTACATAGTGCAATGCGACGTAAGCAATATCGGCACAGCGCTTGCGCATTGCAAGTGGATAAACGGCGTCAGCGTAAGTTTTGCGGGGACCATGTCGGACGCAATCGATATCGCCAAGATGTTTCGTTTGTACGACGAGGCGCGGTACGAGTTGGGGGAGATAGCAGTCGTTTGCGGAAAGAGCGACATGATCAAAGGTTTCGTCACGGCAGACGGCAGACAAATCAACCTGCAAATAGCCTTCGTCAACGGCATCGTCACTGTGGGCAGTCCGCTGATATTGGGAAGTTATTGACACGTTTTTTAGTCAAATTGCGCACACGGGGTGACATTTTTTGCCACTAAACGGCGCAAACAAACGGAACAGGCAGGTATATATATTCGCAAATAGGAAACAATCAAATCAAACTAATTTGGAGGCAAACAATGAACACTACAAAGCAACCCAGTAAATTTTCGAGATTTATTCGCAACAACGTTGCGCTGTTACTGCTTATTTTTTGCGTGTTGGCAATAACCGCAGTGGTTTTGGCAGTAACTCTCACGCGCGACAACACCCCGATAGACGACAATCCCGTTGTAAACAATCCCAACGACGACGAACCGGGCAACACCAAACCGAGCGAGGACGATCCCACGGTACCGTCCAAGAAAAAAATAAACGTCTATTTCAGCGCACCCGTCGCCTACGATTCCGTCGGCATGGAATTCACATTCGGACCGAGCAATCTGTTTGTATTCAAATCCACGCTTAACGAGTGGAGCGCGCACAAGGCGGTGGATCTTGCCGGCAACGAAGGGGACGAAGTAAAGGCGATGTACGACGGTACCGTCATCGACGTTGGCTACACCTTTCTCAAAGGCTACTACGTCACAGTAGATCACGGCGAAAACGTAATTGCCACCTATGCGTCCGTCAAGGATACGCAGGTGACCAAGGGCGCAACCGTCAAGCAGGGGGACGTGCTTGCGTACATCGGCACCACGGCGGAAAACGAGTATCGCGAAGGACCGCACCTGCATTTGGAGGTACTTGTGGACAACAAGGCAGTGGATCCCATGCCCTATGTCAACGGAGAGGTTTTCCGCACGATAGAGGTGGACGCGTAAATTTTACTATCTGACAAAATCGGACTTCGTGCAAACGGAGTCCTTTTGTTTTTACAAAAAGATTTAGCACCCTACAAAAGTCACCAATAACCAACCTTTACTTGTTGGTACAATGCGGACATGAATGTGTACATCGAGTATGTGTTGGCGGACAACTTTGTTTTGGACACGCTGTTGCTCTTTTTGTCCGCTCTCACTCTCAGGATACCCTTCAAGAAGTACCGCATTGTGCTGGGCGGAGCGGTGGGCGCAACGTGTGCCGTCGTCAGCGTATATATCGACGGCTTTTGGACGTATCCGTTCAAAGTGGCAATGTTAGTGGCAATGTGTATCCTGTCCGTAGGGTGGGGCAAAAAACTTTTTTGGCATATTTTGCTCACTGTTGCATATACCTTTTTGTTGGGAGGCGCCGTAACGGGGTTGTTTAACCTGTTAAAGATAGACTACGTAAACGGCGACGGACAGTTCTATCAAATGCGCGTTCCGTTGTTCGTATATGTGTTGGCTGTCGCCACGACGGTGTTTTTGTGTTACAGCATCGTGACGTATATACGACAAGTCAAAAAGATCGCCCCCTTTTTGGTAAAAGCGACGGTGACGCTGGATAAGCCCTACACGGTCAAGGCGTTTTGCGACAGCGGAAACACGCTTGCGTGCAAAGGTTTACCTGTGTGCTTCGTAACCAAAAAGTTCGACGGTTTTTCCGCCTACTTTGCCAAGCAAATGCTGTCGGGGCGGGCGGAGCAGGTGGATGTGACCACCGTTGCGGGTACCGTTTCCGTCAGCGCGGTGCCTGCCGAGGTAGAAGTTTCGGGCACAAAGTTAAAGGTGTACCTGGCTTTGCCCCGAGACAAGTGCAACACGGTGTACAACATAATTTTGTCAAACGAATTTATGGGAGGATCCAATGAAAATGCTTGAACTACTCAAAAAACTACTGGACAAACTCACGCTATCGCAATCTGCCGTGCATTATCTGTGCGGAACGGAAGCGTTGCCTCATCCGTTAAGCGCCGAAGAGGAAAGTCTTTTGCTGGACAGGATAGCCCTCGGCGACATGTCCGCAAGGGACAAGCTTGTGGAACACAATCTGCGTTTGGTGGTGTTTCTCGCCAAAAAATTTGAAAGCACGGGGCTGGACATGGAGGACCTTGTGTCCGTTGGCACGATAGGGCTGATAAAGGCGATAAACAGTTTCAAAAAGGAAAAACAAATAAAGCTGGCAACTTATGCCAGCCGTTGTATCGAAAACGAAATATTGATGTATCTTCGCAAGCTGTCCAAGCGCAAGGCGGAGGTGAGCCTTGACGAACCGCTCAACGTGGACGGCGAGGGCAACGAGTTGTTGCTTGCGGATATCCTCGGCACCGACAGCGACGCTATCTACACCCATGTGGAAAATCAGGTAGAGCGCCAACTGTTGGAAGAGGGGCTGTCGCGACTGTCCAAACGCGAGCAACAGATAATAGAAATGCGCTTCGGCTTGGACGGGGAGGACGAACGCACTCAAAAGGAAGTTGCCGACCTGTTGGGAATATCTCAATCCTACATATCCCGTTTGGAAAAGAAGATAATATCCCGTCTCAAAAAGGAAATAAGCAAATTGGTGTAGAAAAACGCGCTACTTCACCTTGATGAACAACAGCGCCGCATTGGGCAAATTGTTGTTTGGATCGTTGTACTTTACGGTGGGTATGCCCAACTTTGCCAACAATTCCGTCATGGATCGGCAACCGTAGTTGCGGTAGTCGAAATCGCTGAATTTGTTTTGCAAAATAGAACCGACTTTGCTTGCGGATACGAGACCGCTTTCGCTCTCGCTTTCCATAAGCTTGTAGATAGCTTTTTCTATTTCTTCAAGTGGCGTGGCGGACGATTCGACGCGCGCCTGTTCCTCGGGCAGGGCGACTTCCGTTGCTTTCGCGTCCTTTACGGCAGTCTCCTTTTTGGTATCCTTCGGCTCCTCCTTGGCGTCTGCCTTTTTGGTGCGGTTTTTCTTGGGAGCAGGTTCCTGCGCCTTTGCTTTGGGTTGATCCTGCTTTGTCTTGGACGTTTTTGCTCCGCTTTTGACGGCGGGCTTTTTGTCCTCGCCTACTATCACGTCGAGGTACTTGAATTGACTGCACGCCTTGACAAACGGGTAGGGCGTTTTCTTTTCGCCCATGCCGATGACCATTTTGCCCGCCTCGCACAGGCGCGTAGCCAACCGCGTAAAGTCGCTGTCGCTGCTTACTATGCAAAAGCCGTTTACGTCGGCGGTGTACAGTATGTCCATGGCGTCTATTATCATGGCGGAGTCGGTGCTGTTTTTGCCCGTGGTGTAGCTGTACTGTTGCACGGGCGTCAGCGCGTATTCCAACAGCATGCTCTTCCAACTGGATTTTTCGTTGGTGGTCCAGTCGCCGTAAATGCGTTTGATGGTGGGCACGCCGATATTTGTTATTTCGTCCATTATTGCGTTGATGTAGCTGTGCGACACGTTGTCGCTGTCTATCAGCACGGCAAATTTAAGTTTATCCATGTTGTCTCCCGAATTATTCAAAAAATACGACCGCAACTTGTGCGGTCGCTTTGTCGCCAGCAGACGACCTTTTTGTCTGATAGCGCAACCGAGCAGGCGCTCGGTTGCGGTGCGCTCAAAACACTGCGCATTTGCAGTTGACAGTAGACGCCGAAACGGTATCTCGGTAGGTGGCTACTCCAAAGCTACCTCGTGGCACACGCTTCAAGCTGTGTAGTGCTGCTATGTTCCCATCCTGACACGGTTGGCAGTGTCACGTTGCACAAGACCTTGGTATCAACACTCCTTGTCGCTTCCTGCTTTCCACGCCTATTGCCGCCTGCAACATTCAGCCCCACTGTAGCGGATTGTGAGTTACAGGGCACCGCTGGCTCCCCGCCTAGCGCAGTGAAACCATTATACACTATATTTTTGCAAATTGCAACACTTTTGTTGCGCCTCTGCAATGGCGTATCTTGTTGAATTTTGTCCAAACGTCGCTTTGCGTCCCACAAACGGAGCAAATGTAGCATTGCGCTTTGTTTAACAGCAAAACAAAACGGCTCCCCTTTTGCGCAAGAGCCGTAGTGCACAACGGACAAGCCTCTGACGGGCTGTCACTTCAAACTGTTCAAAAAACCAAGCAACAGTTGGCGCTGTTTGGGAGTGAGCGCCGCTATCGCTTGCGAGATCTCGTCCTGACTGTTTTCGTCTACAAAAAAATCTCTCAGCGTCACGCCCAGCGCGTCGCAGATCAACTGCAAGTAACCCACCGTAACGTCTGCCTCGCCCAATTCTATGCGTCGTAAGTGCGTTTGCGATACTCCCGCCCACTCGGCAAGTTTGTTTTGAGTAAAGCCTATTTTTTCACGCAGTTCCTTTATCCTTTCTCCTACTTTCATTTTTGCACCCCGATAGTTTTATAAGAATAATTCTAATGTAATTTTGCCCAAAAAATTAGTCTTTTAGTGTTGCATTATTAGTCGTTTAGTGTTATAATTGTTATTACTATACGTTTAATCGATAGTATTTGAAAAAAACAAAAGGGGGTAATACCAAAATGAAAAGACACATTTGTATCAAAATAGCGATAGTGGCGTTGGTGTTGGTGGCGATCGCCTGCACAGCATGCGCTTGTTCGCTGTTTAAACATGAAACAAAATACGATCTGTGGTTATCGTTTTCCAAAAATGATCCCGTGTACGAAAAGGAAGTGCCCGTTGGCAATACGGTATCTATGTATATGGATTTAACGTATTTGGATTCAACCGGAAACAACTTAATTATGGAAATGCATTACGATGACTACGAATATGTATTTGTTGAAAACGATTGCGAGGCAAAAGTCAACTACGGCGATAGCTATGCAAAAATAACTGCTTCTAAAAAGGGGACGGCGGTCATCAAGGCACAGTATTTTGACGGTGAAACATTGTTATGTGAATCAAACGCGATCACGATACGCTTCGTGGCCAACTACATTTCCACGGTAGAGGAATTGAAAGCCATCGCCAACTCCAAAGAGAGTTTTATTTTGTCACAGGATATCGATTTATCAGAGGAAAGCGATTGGACGCCAATTGCGGGATATTCCGGCGTGCTGAATGGTGACGGACACACTATCAGCGGTTTGAAATTGCGCGTTCGTTCCGACGATAACGTCGGACTGTTTGGCGAGTTAAAGGGAACCGTTACCAACCTCAAAATGACGGAAGTAAATATAACAGGTAGCGGTAGCGGTAACAACGTCGGCTGTTTGGCGGGCAAAAATTCGGGCACTATCAGCAACTGCGAGGTCAGCGGTACCATAAACGTAGATTACAGCAATTGTGTGGGCGGAATTGTCGGCTACTCCAACGCCAATTTGTCCAACAACGTCAACAAAGTAAACGTCGGCGGTAACGAAAAAGTCGGTGGCGTTGCTGGATATGTGCTTGCAAGCGCCGATAGCAAACTTGACTCCTCAACCAACGAAGGAAGCGTTACGGGCGCAAAATATGTCGGCGGAATAGTGGGTTCAATTGAAAGTAGCAAGCCCACCGGCGTTATGTCGGCAACAATGTCAAACCTTGTCAACAAAGGCACGATAACTTCTACTGGCGATTGCGCAGGAGGTATTGCGGGACAGGCGCTCGGACGTTATAAGGAAAGTTATGGCGACGACGACTATATGTATCTTGATTTTTCCGACTGCGAAAATACAGGTCTTGTTTCCGGCAAAAACTACATCGGCGGTATATTCGGTTACGGTGGCGAATATGTTCGTTCCGTTACGGCATGCACCAATAGAGTGGATATAGTAGGCGAAAACTATGTCGGCGGATATGCAGGGTACGCCAACAACGCAACGCTCAGCAACATGAACAACGTCAACAAAATAACCGGCAAGGGCTATGTCGGCGGTATTGCGGGGCTTGCGGGCAAAGTGCAAAATTGCAAAAACAACGGACAGGTCGTATCTCTCGGCACGATCCTCGAAAGTAGCGCCAACATGTATTATGTGGGCGGTATAGCAGGATCTTGTCAGGGCGCCGTCAAGTGCGAAAACTCCGTAGACATCACCGTGGATCTGGCAGGTAGTCGCGTAGGCGGTATTGCAGGTGCTATCGTCGGTAGCGGTTCGATAGAAAACTGCGTCAATACAGGCAAGATCACCGCGGAACAGTGTGACCGCGTGGGCGGTATTGTCGGGTATGTATATTTGAGAGGCAACCGTACGATCAAGGGCAACACCAACGAAGCGGACGTGAACGGTGCGACATGCGTCGGCGGTATGGCGGGATCGATAGAGAGCAAAATGGCAGAAAGCGGATACAATTACACGGCGACATTTTCCGATTGCACCAACACGGGAAAGATAACGGCAAGCGGTAATTACGTCGGCGGTATTGCGGGACAAGCCCTCGGACAATTGAAAACATACTATTCGAAAGATTACGTCCTCGGTTTGGAGATTTCCGATTGCGAAAACAGCGGTGTTGTTGTCGGTAAAGATTACGTTGGGGGTATCTACGGCAATGGCGGAAGTTACGTCAAGTCGGCAATGGCATGTGTAAACAAGGCGGATATCACAGGCGAAAACTATGTCGGCGGGTACATTGGTTACTCGGCAAATACTGCCACGTCCAACATGAACAACTCCAACAAGATCACAGGCAAGGGCTACGTTGGCGGTATTGCGGGTTACACAGGCAAAGTGCAAAACTGCAAAAATGACGGACAGGTGATCTCGCAGGGAGTTATTCTTCAAGACGATATCAACAAATATTGCTTGGGCGGTGTGGCAGGTTTCTGCACGGGCGCGACCAAGTGCACAAACAGCGCAGATATCAACGTGAACCTTTCGGGATATTACGTCGGCGGTATTGCGGGAGATATCCGTTGCGCAAGCACTGTGGATGACAACAGCAATACGGGCAAAATTGAAGCCACGTCTTGCGACAAAGTAGGCGGAATTGCGGGACGTATCGTGCTTGTATGGAGCAGAACGGTCAGCGGAAACACCAATGACGGAGATATTGTCGGCGCAAACTATGTCGGAGGCTTGACAGGTTCTATTGAGTGCAGTAAACCCGACGAGGGAAACGACTACACATCTACCGTATCAAATTGTACCAACAACGGCTCTATCACAGCCTCGGGCAACTACGCAGGCGGAATTGCGGGACAGGCATCGGGTAGCAGACTGAATGACTATTTTTACGGTTACTCCTATTGCTATGTGCAAATAAGTTCCAACAACAACTACGGCGCCGTGACGGCGGGCGGTTCAAACCGCGCCGCAATTGTCGGCAAAGCGGGCGACTACGTTAATACGCAGAACAAATCGCTGTGGGACTCCAACAACGACCATGCCAATGTTGGAAAACTGTACAACTGACAATGTTTTATCAGCGGGCTGTGCATTGATCGCATAAACGATCAAAAAGATTATAATTATACAAAAGGGGCTGTCGCGTTAAGCGGTGGCCCTTCTGCATATTTGCAAGTATTTATTCAAAACACTCAAGCCGTTTGACTTGAGTGTTTCACCACTTTGAGGTA
>CANQJK010000056.1 GCA_947624235.1 uncultured Clostridia bacterium
TATCCGCAAATTGTGCGCGAGCGACTTGCTTTTTTTTTGCTTATTTGTTAATATTGTACTATAAAATTGCGGCGCGCCGCAAATAGAGGTCACAATGGCTATAAGTAACGTAAAGGGCATAAACTGCGCGTCGTTTTTTGCGGGAGCGGGCGGTATCGATATAGGCTTTGAAAGGGCGGGTTTTGAAATTGTCTACGCCAACGAGATAGATCCGTATCCCGTCAAAACATACGAGCTGAATTTTAAGGTAAAGGTAGATTGCAGGGATATCAACCAAGTACAAAACGATGAAATTCCCGATTTCGACATCATGCTTGCGGGTTTTCCCTGTCAGGCGTTTTCCGTTGCGGGTTATCGGCAGGGGTTCAACGACGAAAAGGGGCGCGGAGTGCTTTTCTTTCAGTTGGCGCGGATATTCAGCGCAAAAAGACCAAAAGCGGTGTTTTTGGAAAACGTCAAAAATCTTGTCAGTCACGACCACGGCAAGACATTTCGCATAATCGTCGAGGCGTTGGAGTCGGAAGGTTACCACATAAAATATCAAGTGCTCAACACCAAGGACTACGGCAATATTCCCCAAAACAGAGAACGGATCTACATAGCGGGGTTTTCGGACGAAAAAGCGTACAAGGAATTTGAGTTTCCCAAACCGATAGAATTGACGACAAAATTGTCCGATCTGATAGACTTTGAAAGCAAGTTGGAAGAAAAATACTATTATACGGCGCAAAATTTTTCGCACTTCGACCAACTTGAAAAATCCATGACGCGTTCGGACACGGTATATCAATGGCGCAGAGTGTATGTGCGCGAAAATCAAAGCAACGTGTGTCCCACATTGACCGCCAACATGGGGACGGGCGGGCACAACGTTCCGCTTGTTTTAACAAAGCACGGTTTCAGAAAACTTACTCCATATGAGTGTTTTAGATTGCAAGGGTTTCCGCAGGACTTTCGTTTGCCCAATATCGCCAACTGCTATTTGTACAAACAGGCAGGCAACGCGGTGTCCGTTTCCGTGGTGGAGCGCATTGCGGAAAACATCAAACAGGCGCTGTTCAAATCGCAAATATAAAACGCCTGTTATCAAAAAATCTTGCGTAAAACGATATCAAAAACGGCTTGAAATACACTGTTTCAAGTCGTCTTTTTTGTGATTGTTATTGTGGTAGTTATTTTGCGAAGCGTTTGTGCGCTCAAAGCGCCGATGACGTTTTTTTTATTTGTTTCCATAAAAGCGCTGTGCCAATTCTGTGACGGGGTGCATATCCGCAAGCTGACAGTAGTAGTTGTTTGCGTCCATTCTCGTCTTTCCGTTGAGCGTAGAACCGCGAGGGATAGAAAAGCCTTTTTCTATCAGGGCGACAAGCTCGGCGCGAGTGATAAACCGCGGAGTATCGTATGCCCAAGTTTGTGCCGACAGGGCGGTTTGAAGTGTTTCGCGATGGGCGCGGTTGCTGTAAAACAAGCGCTGTTGTTGAAGTATTTCCGAGCAACAGGGCTTCATTCTTACCAAAAACAGAAGGTCGTAACGTCCGTTTTCGCCGTTTGGTTTGTAGTTTCCCTCTTCGTCCCAATCTTCCGTTTCCAACAGCAACAACTGACCGAACCATTTTGTGGATTTGATCGCGACGTTGGCGCCGTTTACGGACAGATCGAATGCGTCCCACTTGCCCAACGCCCATTTGTCCAAGTTGGGCGCGCTCACTTCAAATTGATTTTTGAGGGAAAAATAAATTGCAAACTCCGCCAATTTGCCCTGAAACGTATCGGCAAATATTTCGCCGTTTTTGCGACCTGCGGTTCCTTCGCTTCGGTGTTCGCGGTGTTGTCCTATTGCGCCGAAGGTCATGTCGTAGGCAAAGTCGAAGGTCTTTTGCACGGTCGTCGCGTCAAGTACGCCGAACTCGGCAAAATCTGCTTTTCGAGAAAAAGAATAGTCTCCGTTTCCGTTGTAAACAAGTTTGTCCATTTGTGCCACCGCAAGAATATATGATATAGTTAAAGATATTATAATATAAATTGCTAAAACTATCAATATATTTGTTTGAATTTTTGGGTTTTGCGATTTAAGCAATAAGGGCGGACCGCCGTTTTGCGCACGTCGTCGATAGTGTAGTTTTTGCTATCGCCACAACGCATGCGCGTTTCGCTCGGCACCCTCCTTACATGCTCCGTACTCGACAGGTCCGTCGCAACCACACATTTCGCGCGTAACGCTCGCTCTAATTCCGCTTTAATTCAAAAGAAAACCGTCATTTATTTGTTTTCGCACCCCAACATTTATTACAGAACAAAAAAACATCGACGGTAATGCCGATGTCTTGTCAGATCGTTTGTTTGCGAAATTCTCGCGGAGTCATGCCGTATTGACGCTTGAACTGTCTGTTAAAGTAGGACACATTGTTGAATCCCACCTGATAGGCTATCGTCGCGATGTCGTCGTCGGTGTCTCTGAGCAACTTGCCCGCAACGGTCAGTCTGTAATTGTTGATGTAGTCCACAAGACTTTCTCCCGTGTACTGCTTGAAGAGTTTCATGATGTAAAACTCGCTGTAACCGCATTGCTTTGCAACTTTGTCCACCGATATTTCGTTCATATATTCTGCACGAATGAACTCCAAGGCTTTGCGCACGGTGTACTGATGTTTGTCCTCTGTAACGTTTGCGCTTACGTTCATCAAGCGATTGTTGTACAAGTGGTAGAACATCCAGTACAAATTCGCCTTCAATTCCAGTTCCGCGCCCTCTTTGTTGAGATCGCACATAAGTATAGACGTCATGCTTTGGTCAAAGGGATGATACCAGCTGTCCGACGTGCGCACTACAACGGGCACGGAGTGTTTTTCGTTCAATAGCGGAGCAAAGTATTTCAGCGTGCACATATCCGCCTCGCTCGTTTCCAACAGGCGCAGATTAAACACGATCGCGTCCATTTCCATGTCGCTTTCGTCCAAGCGGTTGATAGAGTGCATCACAAAAGGACGCAGAACAAGAATGTCGCCCGCGTCTGCGGTGTACTTTGTGCCGTCCACATAAAACGCGCCTCTACCGCTTTGCACCTTGATTATTTCCATTTCCTCGTGCCAGTGTATGGGATAAAATGGCAACATGTCGGAAATGCTCGTGTGGTATTTGGCAAAGGGTTGAAGCGGAGTGCCGTGCACCGTATCTTCCTTGTACTGTCGGATGTTTTTGCCGTTGATATCGTGACATTCGTTAATATCCATTTTTTGCTCCGTATATTTGACTTTGCGATTGGATAACATTAAATTACATTACCATTATACAAAAATTTTTAAATATTGCAATCAAATAGAGGGTAAAAAACAGTATTGTGTTACTTTTTGGCAAGATATTGCAAGCTGTTTCGGCAAAAAACAAATATAATGATAGCGTCAAAAATCAATTGCGGAGGTAAAATATATGTTCTGTATCGAAGAGTGCGAAACAAATGAACGTTATGCAGAGATGGACAAAGCGAGAGCAGATTATATCTTTGCTTTGGGTTACGCCATGATCTGCAACGAATTGGGCAAGTAGAAAATGCTTTTGTTGCGAAAGGGAAAAACTCTTTTGCAAAAGCAAAGTTCGCAAAACAAGGAGCGACAAACGCTCGGATTATCAGGAGGAAAAACAATGTTCAAATATAAGGATTATTACGAGGAAAACAAAGACACGGTTGCCGTGAGCGAAGAGCAGATCGCTTTTATCAGCGCTTTGGCGCTTGCCAATGCGGTAAACCAAATAGGTAAATAGTTTTTGTTTGTTGTGCGAGGCGGTTTTGTTGCCTCGCAGGTATCGCGCGGGATATTGCGCCCGCACGGATCAAATCAGAAAAAGAGTCGCTCGCGTTTTCCGTTTTTTATCGCGGGCGCTCTTTTTTTGCGTTTTTTCGTCGGAGTAGATATTGAAAGTTTTTGTTTAATGTGTTACAATATACTTTATGAAAATAATACACACTGCCGATTTACATTTGGGTTCTCCGCTGGGCGGAGTCAAAGATCCCGAGTTGAGGAGACACGAGCTTGTCACCGCTTTGGCGCATTTGTCCGAATATGCCAACAACAGCGGAGCGCAAGCCATAGTTATCGCGGGCGATCTGTTCGACGAAAAGTTCGTTTCGGCGCAGACGGTGCAAAGCGTTGCGGAGATAATTCGTCATAGCAATGCAACTTGGTTTATTATGCGCGGAAATCACGGCGGAAGCGCACCCTACGACGATCTGCACGATCTGTGCCCCGAAGCGGGCTTTTTCGGGGACGAATGGACGTACTATACGTTAGATAACGTCACCATTTGCGGAAGAGAACTGGGGCATAACGACGCGGAAAATTGGGACAAATTGGTGCTCAATCCCGCCAACTTCAACATTTTGGTATTGCACGGGGATATCGACGACGACAGTTACGGCGTCATCGACAAGCGTGCGTTGTCCAACAGCCTTGCCAGCTACGTTGCGTTGGGACACAGACACGGATATTGCGAACACAAATTCGGGCGCGTTCGCGCCTGTTACAGCGGAACGCTCGAAGCGCGCGGTTTTGACGAAAGCGCAAATACGGGTTTTGTCGAGATAGACACGGAACACAACACCGTCCGTTTTGTTCAGCAGGCGATAAGAAGCGTTGTGACAATACGCATCGACGTAACGGGGATAGTAAGCGACGTTGCGTTGAGCGGTAAAATTTCTCAGGCAATTGCGGATGTAAATCCTCGCAACTACCTCAATGCGATTTTTGTGGGCACGCAGGAAAGCGGTTTGCACTTGCAAATGGTCGCTCGTCAACTGTTAGAGGACAGGTTTTTCGCCCTGCGTATAAAGGATGACACCAAGCCGAGTTTCAATTTGGCGGAGATACAAAACGAAGTGTCTTTGCGCGGAGAATTTGTCAAATTAGCCATGCAAATAGAGGATCCCGCCTTTCGCGACGAAGTTCTGAAATTGGGGCTTTCGGCATTGGAGGGCACGCTATGAGAATTATTTGCGTAAATATAGCATATTTCGGCAAGTTAAAGGACGTCGCCGTCACGTTCGACCAAGGAATGAATGTTTTTCGGCAGGTAAACGGTTTCGGCAAAACGACGCTCGCCAATTTTATCAGAGCCATGTTGTACGGGTTCAACTACACCCGCGTAAAGGGAGTCACCGATGCGGGACACTTTGCTCCATGGGGCAACAACGAACGTTTCGGCGGAAGCATGACGGTGGAGCACAACGGGGAAAAGTATCGCATAGAGCGCTTTTTCGGCGGGACAGCCAAGCAGGAAACAAGACGCATTTTCAACGAACAAACGGGCAAAGAGGAGAATTGGCAACAACAACCGGGCGAGATACTCCTCGGGTTGACTGCCGAAAGTTACGACCGCTCGGCGTATTTTCCGCAGGAGTCCGTTACGTTGGAGTCCAACGACAACCTCGACGCACGCCTTGCCAATTTGGTACAAAACAGCGCCGAGGACTACAACAACGTACAGGAAAAACTTCGCAATTACAAAAAGAATTTGCGCTACGAACGCGGAAACGGTGGCAGGATATACGATTTGGAGCAACAACGCTATCAATTGGAACAACAGTTGAACAGCGCCGAACAGTCCCGTATCCGACTGGCGGAAATAGACGCACGCACAAGACAGATATCCGACGAAAAGGAGTTGCTCGTCAAACAAAAGGCACAGCACAAGGCAAAAACGGAGGATCTTCAACGACAGCTGGCTTTGGCGCAACCGGGCGAAGAGGAAAAGAACGTTCGCGCGCGTTTGAGCGAACTGGACGGCAGATTGAGCCGTATCCCGCGCGAATTTGACGCAGATTTTGCCAAGTGCGACGATCTTGCACGGCAGATAACCGCAACGCCTCAGGTCGAGGAACAGGCAACGTCCAATAAGAGTTGGCTTTTCGCCGTCGGCGCGGTGTTGGCGATAGTGGGCGTCGTGCTGGTGATACTCGGCGCCGTCAAGACTATGTCTGTGGCAGTGGGCGTCGCATTGGGCGTCGTTGCCATTGTGGGCGGAGCAATATGCGCCGTATTCGGCTACACCGACAGGCAAAAGCACGCAAAACCTTCCGTTTCCACCAAAAACAACGAGTTGATCTCGCAATACATATCCATTGCTTCCAAATATGTTTACGTCGAGGATGCGGATTTCGAAACTGTTCGCCGTGCATTGTGGGACGCGCACGTCGCCTACAAGGGGGATATCAAGCAAAGGGAAACGCTGTTGGAATTGTTCAACCGCCCCAAGGTGGACACGGAAAATCTGAAAGCGGAACTGGAAGAGACGGAGCGCAAACTGTCGCAGGTGGATCAAAGGATAAGCGACCTTACATCCGAAGCGGTGCGTCTCGAAGAGGAACGCAAGCGCCTCAACTGTGACACGGTGTCCGTTGCCGACAATCTTTTGAGTATAGACGCGGAGCGCAACCGTGCGGAATACAACTATCGCGTTGCGGAAACGGTGTCGGCATTGTTGGAGCAGGCAAAGGACAATCTTTCTTCCAGTTATCTTCCACGCCTGTGCAAACGCACAACGGAGCTTTTGCAGGAAATAACTCAAAGCAAGTTGGAAGCAACGGTGGACAGAAGTTTCGCCGTGAGTCTGCGCGAAAAGGGACTTACCAAGCCGATGAGCGAATTTAGTCGCGGTACGCGGGAAATAACTCTTTTGTGCTTCCGCGTTGCCTTGTCGGAGTTGCTTTACGACGGGCATATACCCTTTTTGATAGTAGACGACGCATTTGTAAACTTTGACGAAAACAACTTTTTGCGTGCAACAGATCTGCTCAACAAAATTGCCGAGCACGCGCAGGTGGTGTATCTCACCTGTCACAAACGCACGGGCAATCTTCCGTTACAAAACTAAAAAAAGGAGTAAAACCATGGATGTAGTTCAATTTAGCAAAGAAATCAGGCGCAACACACTGAGATGCCTTCACTCTCAGGGCTCGGGACATGTCGGCGGAAGTCTGTCCATTGCCGACTTGCTTGCAGTGCTGTATTCCAAGCATATGCATGTGGATCCCAACGATCCCCGTGCGGAGGACAGGGACAAACTGGTGCTCAGCAAGGGACATGCAGGTCCCGCGCTGTACGCAACGCTTGCGCTCAAAGGCTTTTTCCCTATGGAGTGGTTGGATACCCTCAACCGCTTGGGCACGCGTTTGCCCAGTCACGTCAACATCAATCTTACCCCCGGCGTAGACATGACCGCGGGCAGTCTCGGGCAGGGACTTTCCTGCGCTTGCGGACTGGCGCTTGCCAACAGAGCCAAAGGCTCAGACAGATACGTCTACGTCATAACGGGCGAAGGAGAGCTTCAAGAAGGTCAAAATTGGGAAGGAGCGATGTTCGCCTCCGCCAAACACCTCGATCATCTAATTGTGTTTGTGGACAGCAACAAAATGCAAATAGACGGACTTACCAAGGACGTTATGGACGTGGAGGATCTCGTAGCCAAGTTTAGCGCGTTCGGCTTCGAAACGCAACGCGTCAACGGGCACGATCACAAGGCGTTGGATGAAGCTATCGTTCGGGCAAAACAGTCCCGCGAACACAAACCGCACTGCATAGTAATGGATACCGTCAAGGGCAAGGGAGTAAGCTTTTACGAAACAATGGGCCCCGGGGTACACAGCACCACCGTCACGGACGAGCAATACTTGGCGGCGCTTGAAGAACTTAAATAGGAGGGCAACATGGAAGTAAGAAAGGAATATGCGGGAGAGCTTGCCCGCTTGATGCAACAAAATGACAAAATTTACATTTTGGACGCCGATTTGGCAGGCGCGGGAGGAACCAAGGCTCTTTATGCTCAGTTTCCCGACAGGTGCGTAAACGTCGGCGTTGCCGAGGCAAACATGGTGTGCGTAGCAGTGGGATTGTCCGCAAGCGGATTTGTCCCCTTTGTGCACAGTTTTGCTCCCTTTGCCACGCGTCGCGTTTTCGATCAGATCGCCGTTTCTGTAAGCTACTCCGAACAAAATGTCAAAATAGTGGGCTTCGATCCGGGCGTACACACCACCTATAACGGCGGTACGCACATGACTTTTGAAGATATCGCCTGCATGCGCGCTCTTTGCAACGTTGCCGTTTTGGATATCGTGGACGGCGTGCAACTGCGCAAGGCGCTTCCGTATATAGTGGAGTACAAAGGTCCCATGTACATTCGTTTCGTGCGTAAACAAACAGATACTCTTTTCGACGAAAACTATCAATTCCGTTTCGGCAAGGCGGACAAGTTGCGCGAGGGAGCGGACATCACCATTGTGGCAAGCGGTACAATGCTGTTCGACGCCGTCAAGGCATGCGAGCAGTTGGCAAAAAAGGGTATCGGCGCAGACTTGTTGGGTATTCACACGGTAAAGCCTCTCGACGAAGAAGCCATTGTTTGCTCCGCTCGCAAAACGGGGCGCGTGCTTACGGTGGAAAATCACAGCATTCACGGCGGTTTGTATTCTGCCGTAACAGAGGTCCTTTCCGCGCAGTGTCCCACTTTGTGCGACGCCGTTGCCGTGCGAGACAAATTGACGCAGGTTGGCAAATTGGACGATCTCAAACGCGACTACGGTTTGACGGTAGATGACATAGTGACGCGCGCGGAAAAGCTGGTGCAGTCCAAGTAAAAAAGATATTTCGGCGCCACGTCCAATGACTTGGCAAAGAAAAATTGTGAAAAACAGTTCCTCTAAAAAAAGTCTGTGCGGTCGACTATTTGAACCCTTCGGGGCGCAAATTTCGCTCGGACTATCAAGGGCTGTCGCGCGTAGATTTACTCGCTTGCGACAGCCCCTATTCGATAAATAACAACTGTAAAAACAATAAATCGTAACCAACAAGAACAAACCGTATCTAATGATAATGTAAATGATAATGACAATGTAAATGATAATGTTAATGAGAGTGTGTATGTAAATGCAAATAATCGTTGTGACACGCACTCACTCAATATATAAACAAACAACGCGAAAAGCAATTTTTCAAGTCACAATAAACCATATCAAAATATAAAAAAACAATCAAAAACAAACAGTATCAAATCGTAACAAAACAGAACAAACTTGTATCTAATGATAATGTAAATGATAATGACAATGATAATGTAAATGAGAGTGTGTATGTAAATGAGAGAGTGTGTGTAAATGTCGATATCGGTTGTCGCGCGCTCACTCTCTAAAAGTAAATCAAATCGAAACTACAATCTACTTAAATAGCAATGTGGGAAAAATAAATTTGCTTTATTAAACCGTAACAAAGAAAACAACAAACAATAACAAATCGTAACCAACAAGAACAAACCGAAACAAAACGGAACAAACATGTATCTAATGATAATGTAAATGATAATGACAATCTAAATGATAATGTTAATGAGAGTGTGTATGTTAATGAGAGAGTGTGTGTAAATGTAAATAACGGTTGTTGCTCTCTCACGCTTTT
>CANQJK010000057.1 GCA_947624235.1 uncultured Clostridia bacterium
ACACGCGCAATGGTATTTTTAGTGTTGACAAAGACTAAAATATAATATAAAATAAGGTAAAGTTTATTTTTATTCGCATAATTGTTCGTTTGGAACGGATTCGGCAATTGTTTTTTTTTCGTAAACCGTCTGTTTGCACATTATCGATACGGATCTTACAGCTTCCTTCGTACATTTATGCCATAACTTATTGCACTCAAATTTTATTTATTTGTATTTTTAGGAGGAATCTCTATGCCCATGGAATTTGGTTCATTGGAAGAACTTGTAGAAAAACTCAACGATATGACAGTGGATTCTTTGCGCAAGGTAGCAAATCAATTCGGAGTTATCCCCGGCAACAGAAAGAGGGGCGAACTTATCGAAAAGATAATATCCGTGTACAAGGGAGAAATGGCTCCCGAACAGCGCAAAAAACCCGGTCGTCCGCGCAAGGAAAAGGTGGAAAACACCGAGCCCAATCTTGACGCATCGGCAGAGCAAGCCAACACGGGAGACAACGTGGATCCATCCCTTCCGCGCACGGGAATATTGGACGTTATGGGCGAGGGGTACGGCTTTTTGCGTACGCACAACTATTCTATCACTCCGGGAAAGGACTACTATGTAACTGCCAACATGATTTCCCGCATGAGGGTTATATCGGGCGACAAACTCAAAGTGGCATTGCACTTGTTCCCCGACAGACAGGCGCCGACAGCGGTTTACATCGAAGAGATCAACGATGAACCCTGTTCGACTATCAAGCGCACTCCCTTTGATCTGTTGGAGCCTTGTTTCCCCAACCAACGCATAAATTTGCGCACAGACAGGACAGATTATTCTCTGCGCATATTGGATCTTGTTGCGCCTATCGGCAAGGGACAACGCGGTTTGATAGTCGCTCCTCCCAAAACGGGCAAGACGATTTTGTTGAAGAAACTTGCCATGGCAGTGAGGCGCAATCATCCCGAGATACACCTGACGGTGTTGCTCATAGACGAACGCCCCGAGGAAGTTACGGATTTCAAAGAGAGCGTAGATTGCGAGGTGGCGTATTCTACATTCGATCAACAGCCCTCCAATCACTGCCGTATAGCTGAAATGGTGTTCACCAACGCGCGCAGAAGGGTGGAACAAGGTCAGGACGTAATGATCTTGCTGGACAGCATAACGCGTCTCGGTCGCGCGTACAACCAAATCGCCGAGCAAACGGGGCGCACGTTGACGGGCGGTTTGGATATCTCCGCGCTTCAAGAACCCAAAAAGATGTTCGGAGCGGGGCGCAATATCAGGGGCGGAGGAAGCCTCACCATTCTTGCCACCGCATTGATAGATACAGGCAGTAAGATGGACGACATCATATACGAGGAATTCAAGGGCACGGGCAATATGGAGATACAGTTGGATCGCCGAATGAGCGAAAAACGCATCTTCCCCGCGGTGGATCTTAACCGAAGCGGAACGCGTCGCGAAGAATTGTTGCTTACGCAAAGTCAGTTGGAGGGCATGTATCTTGTTAGGCGCATGCTTTCGCGAGAGGACTCCATAACCGCCACGGAAGAATTGTTGGAAGTGGTGATGACCACCGACAACAACGACGAAACAATCGATACGCTCAAACGTCTCATACGTTCTGCCGAGGCGCGCCGTGCCATGAAGAAATAGGCGCAAAATTTTGTATTTCACGACTCAAAGCACAAGATGAAAACGGTAGTACTCGGAATGAGCGGAGGAGTGGACAGCGCCGTATCCGCACACCTGTTGCAACAACAGGGTTACAACGTAATAGCGCTTTTTATGCACAACTGGGAGGAGACCGAAGAGGGAGTTTGCACAGCCGAACAGGATTTCGAGGACGTCAAGCGTGTTTCGGACAAGCTGGGCATTCCCTACTATTCGGTAAATTTTGCCAAGCAGTACCGCGAACGGGTTTTCGGCTATTTTTTGGAGGAATACGCCAAGGGGCGCACGCCTAATCCCGACGTGCTGTGCAACAGAGAGATAAAATTCGGACCTTTTCTCGAATACGCAAAGGCTTTGGGCGCAGACTATATCGCAACGGGACATTATTGCGGAATAGATCACAGAAATGGCAAACACTATTTGTTGAAAGCAAAGGATCAAAACAAAGATCAAACGTATTTTCTCAATCAACTTTCTCAATCTCAACTGCAAGACGTTCTTTTTCCCCTTGCGGACATCACAAAAACCGAGGTGCGCGCGATCGCCGACAGCTTGGGGCTTGTAAATGCGCGCAAAAAGGACAGCACGGGTATTTGTTTTATCGGAGAACGCAATTTCAGAAACTTTTTGCAAAAATATCTGCCCAATCAACCGGGGGATATAGTTGATATGGCGGGCAACAAAGTCGGAGAGCACATCGGGCTTATGTATTACACGCTGGGACAACGTCGCGGTTTGGGCTTGGGCGGAACAAAGGACGAGCAGGGACGTTGGTTTGTTGTGGACAAAGATCTGAAAAACAACCGACTGATAGTGTCGCACGGCGACGAAAGCGTGTTGATGTCTCGCAGTCTCGTGGCAAGTGGCGTCAATTGGATACCGCAACCGCCCAAAGACAAATTTACTTGCACGGCAAAGTTCCGATATCGCCAAAGCGAACAGGGCGTGGACGTGGAGCGTTTGCCCGACAACAAAGTCAAGGTAACATTTCATCAACCGCAACGGGCGGTAACGCCGGGACAGTTTGTCGTGTTCTACGACGAAAGGTGTTGTCTGGGTGGCGCAACGATAGACGATGTGCACAAGTGATCACCGCCCGACGGTGCAATTTGGGCAAAATTGAGCACCTGGGGTGGAAAAATTTTACATGAAGCAAAATGAGCAACAAAAAGAAAAAAAACAAAAGTAAAAAATCATCTGCAAAGGTAGTCGTTCGCGGTCCTGTTGCCAAAGCGGGAAAAAACGCTCGGACTCAAAAGCCAGAAGCAGTCGTTACGGCGGACGTTGAGGAGCGACCTGTTGTAACCGTCGAAGAAGCAGGCGATTTGTCCCAAACGGAAGAACAGAGCGCCACAAGGGAAAACGACGTGGAACAAATCGTTGACGAGCTTGCCTCCACTCCAACGCCCAAACGCGTTTGGGAAGTGGACTTTGTGCGCGGTTTGATGATCCTGTTTGTGGTGTGGGACCACTTTATGTGGGATATCGATTACTTCGGTCGTAACTTTCAAACGTCTTTTTTCCAATCGCTGTACGAACTTGCTCAAAAATACTACGCGGGGGCGCTCCGTGGCGTGACGCACGACGTGTTTGTTACCATGTTCGTGCTTACAAGTGGCGTCAGTTGCAGTTTTAGCAGAAACAACGGCAAGCGTGCGCTTCGAATGTGCATTTTCGCCCTGCTGTTCAGCCTGATAACTTACACCTTGTCCGCCGTGTTGAAAACGGATCTGACCATATATTTCAATGTGATACATGTGGTAGCGTTATCGGTGGCAATATATGCGGGAATGGAATGGATCGCGGGCAAACTCAAAAAAAATTGGCAAAAGAACATTTACGGCGTGTGCTACTTTGCCGTTACAATGACGATGCTTGTGCTGGGACACACCGCAAAGTACATGAGAGTCAATTGGCTGGACCTTGTTTTCGGCGAAAGCGAATGGCGCACCCACATATACAATACAATAAGGAGCGGTGGAGACTATCTCAGCTTTTTGCCCGATTTCGGATGGTTTTTGGTAGGCGCATTTTTGGGTAAAGTTATCTACAAAAAGCGCGAAAGCGTTTTCCCGTCCGTCGATCCCCGATATGTGTGTCCCGTTACGTTTTGCGGACGACATTCTCTTTGGGTGTATTTTATCAGTCAGATAGTAATGTACGGCTTCTTGTACCTGCTTTGCGATATCTGTGCCGTATTGTAGATGTTTGTTGATATATAAAAAAGTTTTGTCACAAGCACAAAACGGATACAACGACAAAAAAAACAAGCCTCGCGCTACTGGTGAACCCCAACAGTTAGACAAATAATCGCATTGCGGGGCTGTCGCGTTGGATATGTAAACAACTGAATATGAATAATAAAAAACGGTTTGAAATGAGGTTTTCAAGCCGTTTTCGATGTCCTTTTGCAAAAACGTTTCCAAATTCTAAAACTTTGCGACACTTATTATCCGCGGAGCAATTTCCTTTCTTCCGTGGTGGTTTTGCCAACTCAATTATGCACTGAAATATCTTTGTTCTTTTTAACTCATACTTCCGACATTTATTATAGAACCATTCTTTTTATTCACACCCCAACGTTTAATATGGAACCCCGAACATGTGATGCAAGACATTGTGCGCGTCTGTGCCGACAAGTTCGAACCGTGCGTCATCGCAAATCGATTGACGGCGGTTTTTGTGCGTGGCGAATATCCGCCGAAAATTGTTCGACTGCGTATTGCAACATTTTTGCACATGTGCTACAATAAAATTTATGACGGATGCGCTAAGAAAACAAATAAACAGTTGTTTAGCGGAGATAGCCAAGGGAAACGAGTTTGCCTTGGACGCTTTGTCTCGCCTTGTGTCCGCCCGAATGTATTCCGTTGCAATGTCGGTGGTGCGTGACAGATCCACTGCCGAGGATGTTGTGCAGGACAGTTTCTTGCGGATAGTGCAAAGCGCGTCCTCCTTCCGTCCCGACACCAACGGGTACGCCTGGATATGCAAAATAACGCAAAATGTGGCGTTGAACTATCTTCGACGAGAGTCGAGATACCGAACGGAAAACATTGACGACTTTTTCTTTTTGTCCGCCGATGACGACGTAGAGCAACTTTCAACAGCGACGTTGCTTGTTCGGGACGCAATGAGCGTACTGACGGAATTGGAAAAGAGAGTTGTGTATCAAAAATATTTTATGGATCTTACCGTTCGCGATATAGCCCAAAGTCTTCACAAATCCAAGTCGGCAGTGCAACGCGCCATAGCGAGCGGTGAAGAAAAAATGAAAAACTATCTCAAAAGCGGGACAAAACCGCCCGTGTAAAGGTTATAAAAGTGATGAAAAAGGACGACGAACTCAAAAAATTATTCGACGACTATGCCGACGAGCAAACCCCCAAGGACTATCTCAGTTCCAAGGCACGTCAAAGTATGATCTCTTCGCAACAAAGGGAGCATATCTCTTCGTCACGCCCGCATAACGGGTGGTTGCACCTTGTTTGGATAGCGCCCGTTCTTTGCGTTTTGCTCATCGTTTCGTTGCTTGTTGCGTCGCCGTTGTTCAAAAATCTCATTGACGGCGGGATCAACGAGGACTCGGAAGCGCCGAGCGCTCCTCAAAGCGGAATACAGTACTACACGTTGGATCAAGTAAAGGGCAGACGCGTCGCGCGCGAACAATACGACGATATTTTGTGCATCGCCCGATTGGAACAAGCGGGCTACACGGTGGTGGGAGAAAAATATTACGCTTTCTTCACCGAGGACGACCAACTGCGATATGTCAAGGCGCTGTTGGGCGTGCGAAGCGAAAACGGCGACTACACCGAATTGCAATTGATAGCGGAAGCGGACGGATATGTGCGAACGGATCTGTCCTACGCCTACGGATCGGGAAGCGGGAGAAACGAGTTTGTGTACACATCCGATTTCGACAGCGACAGCGGAGAGTATGTTACCAAAGGATATTTCGAAGCAAGGCAATTTCATTTTTATGTGGTCGCGCTTAACGGACATCAGTGTTATGACGCATACAAAATAATTTCGCAAATTTTGTAACATGCGGGACAAAACCGCATTTTACGTTGTTGTATAGGCAGACGCGAAGATCGCGTCCACTATGTCGAAACAAGAGGTGTTTATGAAAAAGTTATTTATTTGTGTGATCGTAACGGTGATGTTAGCGTGCAGTGCACTGTTTGTCGCATGTAGCGCCATGCCCAATAGCTGGGATTGGGAAATGTCGCCGGATTACAACAGCGAAGCGGAAGAAAATTATCAATTCGAAGAGGTGGTAGAGCAGGATTTTGTTTCTACCGACAAGGCCACGTCCTCCTATTTTTCTCTCGACAGAAACACGGCGTCCTATTCGCTTATGCGCAGGCAGATAGAGGAAGGAAACAAGTTGAACGGCGGATCGGTGCGCTTGGAGGAATACGTCAACTATTTCAACTACGATTACGACAGACCGACGGACGGCAAGCCCCTTGCGCTGGGCGGAAGTCTGTTTGATTGCCCTTGGAACGCTCAACACAAGTTGTTGTCCGTTTCCGTATCCGCAAAACAATTGGATATCAAGGACACTGCAAACAATTTGGTCTTTCTTATCGACACAAGCGGATCGATGTACGGCGGTGACAGACTGGGACTTATCCAGCAGGCGTTTGTGATGCTCCTCGAATGTTTGGGTGCAAACGACACGGTGTCCATTGTCACCTATGCGGGAGACAGTCGTGTGGCATTGGACGGCGCCAACGGCACCGACAAGTTGTTGATAGCAAACGTCATCGAGGACCTTGTCGCGAGTGGTTCCACCTACGGCGAGGGCGGTATAGAAACGGCGTATAACATCGCTGTAAAATACTTTGTTGAGGGCGGAAACAATCGCGTTATACTCGCCACGGACGGCGATTTCAATGTCGGCGTTTCTTCAAAGAGCGGTTTGGAAAAGCTTATCAAGCAAAAAGCCGAAAGCGGTATTTATTTGTCCGTATTGGGCGTGGGAATGACCAACACCAACGACTCGAACATGGAAACATTGGCGCGCAACGGAAACGGCAACTACGCCTACTTGGACAGCGTTTTAGAGGCGAAAAAGGTGCTTGTAAACGAATTGAACGGCACGTTGGAAACGGTTGCCAAAGACGCAAAGATAGGCGTCGAATTCAACAAGGACGTCGTGGCAAAGTTCCGTCTGTTGGGTTACGACACAAAGTTGTTGACGCAGGAGCAATTCGAGGATGAGGCTACGGACGCAGGCGAGATAGGCGCGGGACACTGCGTTACGGCGGTATATGAGGTGGAGTTGAAAGACGCAACGGGCACTGTCGCCGACGCGGAATTGAAATACAAGTTGCCCGACGGCGATTCGGACAACACAAACGACGTAAGCGACAGCGTAGTGCACAGTTATTCGACAGAGGACTACACGGCAACTCCAAGCAATGACTGCGTGTTTATCGGCTGTGTGTTGGAGTACGGCTTGTTGCTTCGTCAGTCCAAGTACAAGGCGGACGCATCCTTCCAAGCCGTTTTGGAGCGTTTGACGACGTTAGAAAGTTATCTTGCCGACGACGTATTCAAACAACAGTTTTCGGAGTTGGTGAGCAAGGCAAGCGTTATTTACGGATAAGCGAGTATCACAATGAAAAAATCGATTGCGTTATTTTCCGTTTTGATACTTTTGGTCACGTTGCTATCGGTAGGTTATTCCTGCGCAAATGCGGATATGGGGCCGAAACCGTCCGTACGCATAACTTTCAAAAACGTAACGGAACCGTTTTATGCAACGTTGCTTTCCGAAACCGAAACTACGGGACCTGCCACGGCGTATCTGGATAACGGGCGCTACGAGAAGCAATACAACTGGTATTTGCCCAACGGCGACGCCGACTATTACAGTTGCGACTCTTTCTCCGACGAGCCTTTTCCCAATGCGGTTGCGGAGGATATTTGGCAAAAGTTTCAGAATATCGGCAGTGAGGACGGATTCTATTTTCTGCAAATGTGGTGGCAAATAGAGGGCGACGACAACGTGCTGAATTGGGGATATTTCCCTCCCGACGTGTTCAAGGTGGCGTTTTATTTTCCCGAGTCAAACACCGTGGTGGTCAGCGAAACGTGCAAAAGTTATGCCTTCGACAGCTATTTTACGGTAGATATGCTACATGTAAACGCAACGGACGGAGCCGTGCGCCCGATCCCTCAGCCCAGCTACGACTATTTGGGCGAGATATTGGGCTTGCTGTTCAGGATAGCGTTGACTATCCTCATCGAGTTGTGTATTGCGCTGTTGTTCCGCATACGTGGCGGTAGGGCGGTTGCCGTCATCATTATCACCAACGCGGTGACGCAGATATTGCTCAACGTGTTCCTCAATTTGATAGAATATTTTCAGGGCATATTTCTCGTTTTGTTTGCGTTTATTCCGTTGGAGTTGTTGGTATTTGCCATTGAAGCCACGGTGTACGGCATTGCGCTATGCAAACAGGGCGTGCCCATATGGAAGAGCGTCCTCTACGCGTTCACGGCAAACTTCGTCTCCGCCGTTGCGGGCTTTGTCTTTGCGCTGTTGTTTCCTACGACCTTTTAGCGTAGCATATGTGAAAATACAGGTTCTTGTGTCAATGCGACTCCTTTCCGCAAAAGGAAAGGAGCCTGTATTTTTGAGTAAAACGTTTGTTTTTGTTGACAAGTCGCACTGCACGGTGCTACAATAGACGCGCTGGGGGTGCCGAGTTATCGGCTGAGAGAGTCCCTTCGAACTTGAGTCAAGTTTGCACTTGCGTAAGGAAGCACGTCTTATCATTTATTACGGTTTTTCTTTGCAGGTCTGCGTGTCTCACGGAGACTTTTTTTCTCGGCAAAAACACAAAAAGGAGAAGGTTTTTTATGTGGAAATATCTTGAAGGCTTCTGGGGTGGCGAATGGGAAGATGTTCCAATGGTAAGTTTGGACAAAATCGGTTCGTTGCTCGGATGGTTTGCATTGTTTGTCACGATAGCGCTTGTCGTATTGCTTTTTGGATACGCAATTGTCATACGTAACCGTGACGAAGAGCAACTTGCGCGTTCGCGTCGTTTGATCTTGGGTATAGTAGTAGGCTATTCGGTGGGAGTTATATCCATTCTCGGTCTGCTCAGATTGCTTTACTATCATTATGACGGCAAAATCAATGGTAACTTTTGGTTGATGATAGGTTTGTTTGTTTTGTTGCTTGTCGGGTTGATCGTAACGCTTACTTCTTACAAGTTGAAAGTTAAAGGCGCCAAGTGGTGCGGACTGGCATTTACTTTGGCTTTTGCCGTATATGCTATTGTAATTGCATGCGTTATCCCTGCCAAAAAGGAGGAGTATGTACCTTTGGACGGCAAGTGGCAAATGCCTCTCGTCACATGCGTGCTCGTGGCGGTTATCGTCGCGCTGGCAGTGCTCGGAGGCGACAAAGACGACAACGGCTATGACGCGCGCGCCCTCACCTACGGCGCTATTTGCGTCGCAATGGCTTTTGCTTTGAGTTACATCAAATTTTTCAGTCTACCGCAGGGCGGAAGCGTAACTTTTGCAAGCATGTTGCCCATAATTTTGTACAGCTACATGTTCGGCACTCGCAAGGGCTTGGTGGTCGGCGTGGTGTACGGAATGTTGCAGTTCATTCAATCTCCGCAGTTCTATCAACCCGTGCAGGTGTTGTTGGACTACCCGATCGCTTTCGGCGCGCTGGGCGTTGCGGGAATTG
>CANQJK010000058.1 GCA_947624235.1 uncultured Clostridia bacterium
AATTACGTCAATGTTAGATCCTTGAATAATTAACTCTTATTAACTCTGCGTCATTGCAGCAAAAATCGTTTTGATTTTGCATATTAACACTCGATTAATATTTGATTACTCTAAACTTTATATTGTTTTATGCAGTTGTCAATGTTCCTTTCTGCCACAAAACAGTGGCGCTGTTCTAATCAACAGCCTACTAATCATACCACAGCCCTTTGTAGGTGTCAACTGTTTTTACCAACTTTTTACAAAAGATTTTTGAGCTTTTTGCAATAATTTGCAAAACAGTTAAAAGCGCCCGAAAGCCGAATACGATTTGGCTCTCCGCCCCTGTGCATGTTGACAAAACTTGCATTTACGCCAACAAAAAACGCTCTATTGAGCGGAAAGTATTCATATTATACTACAAACAGGTAAAAAATGTCAAACGATTTGATGAATTGCGACAAACATATTTTCAAAAAAACTTTGAACATGCTAAATGCGGGAGAACAGGCGCGCTTGTCAAAATGCGTCGCCGAGCCCGAGACCGCCCTGCGCCTTGCCGAACTGGGGCTGACCGAGGGCACTGTCGTTTACCTTGTGCGAAAAGCGCCCCTCGGCGATCCGTTGGAGTTGTACCTGAGAGGCTACCGTCTGTGTATCCGCAAAGAAACGGCAAAACAGTTTTATATCCATCAAGCAAAACAAACCGCACTGCAAGGCGACGTCCTTTCGGGCGCTCCCTCAAACCAATAATAAGGATATGAATAGAACATCTAAATATAATTATATAAATAAAGAAGCTTCCGCGCGTGATACGCAACACATCACAGTGGCGCTTGTGGGCAATCCCAACAGCGGAAAGACCACGCTGTTCAACGCTTTGACGGGGGACGACCAAAAAGTGGGCAACTGGGCGGGCGTAACGGTGGAAAGAAAATACGGCGCCTGTCTGCTTGCCCCATCGGTGGAGATAGTAGATACTCCCGGCGTGTACTCCCTCAATCCCTTTACTCCCGAAGAGGAGGTGACGCGCCGATTTGTCATGAGCAAAAAGGCGGACGTGATACTCAACGTCGCCGACTCAACCTGCTTGGAACGTACTCTCTACCTCACTTCGCAATTGTTGCAAACGGGCATACCCGTGGTAGTTGCGCTCAACATGTGCGACGAGGCGGAGGCAAAGGGCATTGTTACGGAGGAAAATATCCTCGCAAAACGGTTCGGATGCGCGTTTGTGCCCGTTTCCGCGCTAAAAGGAGAGGGACTGGAACGGCTCGTATCTACGCTGATAGAGACGGCAAACCGCCCTATTGGCCCGCAACGCGTTCAAGCTCCCGCAAGTTACAGTCAAATAGAACTTGTGCTCAAACAAGCGCAACGCCGACTACCGCCCAAACGCGCCGATCTTACGGAAAAGATAGACGCCGTCTTGCTCAACAAGTGGTTGGCTTTTCCGATATTTGCCTTGGTGATGACTGCGGTATTTTGGATATCCGTGGGCAGTTTGGGCAAATGGCTCACAAGTCTGATCGAAGAAAAACTCACCCCATTGCTTCAATTTGCGGTAAAATCGTTGCTCGAAGGGCAATCGATACACCTTGCGGAACTCGTTAGCGAGGGCGTGATAGGCGGGGTGATGTCCGTTGTGAGTTTTGTACCGCAGATCATGCTGTTGTTCGGCTGTATTGCCGTGTTGGAGGCAAGCGGATACATGGCGCGCATAGCTTTCGTCACCGACTGTCTGTTGAACAAATTGGGATTGAGCGGAAGAAGCTTTGTGTGCATGCTCCTCGGTTTCGGCTGTTCCGTGCCCGCAGTGCTGTCCACGCGCACGGTAAAGAGCGGAGCCGAGAGAGAAACAACGGCGACTTTGGTACCCTTTGTACCCTGTTCGGCAAAACTTGCGGTCATTGCCTGCTTTGTTTCGGAGGTATTCAACGGCAATTGGCTCGTTGCCGTCAGTTTTTACTTTGTATGCTTTTTTGCCATAATATGCGGGGGTTTGTTGTTGAAACTCATCAAAAAACCGACGCCTGCGGTGTTCGCAATGGAACTACCGCCCTACCGTGCACCGCAAGCTGGATATGTGTTGCGCCAGATGTGGCAACGGGGCAAGGCGTTTTTGATAAAGGCGGGCACGGTGATATTTGTCTCCTCGCTGGTACTGTGGCTGTGCACTCATCTCGACTTTCGCCTGCGTTGGGCGGATACCGAGCAAAGCATATTGGCGCATCTGGGCAAACTTATTGCGCCGATATTTGTCCCGTTGGGTTTTGACGACGGCGGTCACGGTTGGCAATTTGCCCTTGCGACGCTTTCGGGCGCGGTCGCAAAAGAAACGGTCATCGCCACGCTGGGCGTACTGCTCGACGACGTCGCAAATGCGATATCGCCCCTTGGCGCATACAGTTTTGTTGTGTTCAACCTGCTGACGGTGCCCTGCGTTGCCACTGTATCCGCCGATTTTGCCGAACTGGGCAGTTGGAAGAAGGGGGTTTTGTCCGCGCTTTTTCAAATACTCACTGCCTATGCGTTTTCCCTTGCGATCTACCAAACGGGACGGTTGGCGACAAAGTACACCACCGCATTTGTCTGCGTCGCATGCATAGCGTTACTTGCAGTAGCCTTTGCGTTTGCCCTACGACACATTTGGCGCCGACGTCATTGCGCATGCGAACACTGCGTCGGTTGCCAAAACAAAAAGACTTGAAACAACTGCGTTTCAAGTCTTTTTTCGCGATGTTGTTTATTTACTTTCAGTCCATAAATTCCGACGCCAAAACGTTGCGGTCGATGAGGGAAATGCGTTCCGATTGAGCGTACTGCACCGCGGAAGAATCGAAATACATATTGGTGAGGGCAACAGATTGGTACACGCCGTAGAAATTGCGTCCGTCGCGAATTCGCGCAAGGTCGCTACGCGTAAGAACGCGGTTGGAAAGCAAGCAGGACACGGCAACGGCAACGCCCATTTTTTCCACCAAAAGATCCACTTCGTGATTGTCCATAACGGGCGTCAGTTTGACTTGATACCCCTTTCTGCTGAACAGTCGCGCAACGTAGATGACAAATTGCGTTTTGCCCATTTTGCTTATTTGGTCGAACTTTTCCTCCACCTGTTGATATTTGCCCACCGTCACAAGGTCGTACGTTTCGTTGACGGGCACATAGTTTACCTGCGGTTCTCTCCGTTCCCTCTCGCCCCTTTGCTCACGGGCAATGGCGCTTTCAAGATATTCGTCCTTTTGGCGTTCTGCTTTTTTTTCGCTTTGCCTGAACAAAACGATGCACACGACGATAAAAATTATGCCCACCGCAAGTAGCGCCAAACCGCCGTAAAGCAGATATTTGCCCCAAGTGGCTCCTCCGCCCGAATGAAAATAGGGTAACGTCAAATAGAGCACGGAGACTATTGCCCCTGCAAGAAAAACCAAAATACTTACAAATGATGCGACGGCTATTCCCGTACCCCTTTTTTCCTTCATAAAAATCCCTTTGCACCGCAAGCGGTATGTATCCAAGTGACATTATAGCACAAACAGCCCGTTCTGTAAATACCGCGCTAATCGAATAGGCGCGAAAAATTCCTCACAAATTTTTTTACCTGACGGCGCGTTTTGAGGACGACCTTTTGCCCGTTGGTGGCATTCAACTTGTCGTACAGCGACATGCGACGATCTTTCGAACGTCCTTCCCACAGCACCCAGTGCCGAAAGGAGCGGTCGAACTTTTCCGTAACGCCCAGATCGGGGCGGGCGACTTTGCGGTATTTGCGATAGCGTCGGTACGCGCACATGAAGCACGTCCACCTGTTGAGCATCATAAGTATTGTTATGTCCGTCTGCGCAAAACGCTCAGGCACCACTTTGCTCCAATTGCCGTCCAACACCCAACTGTCGTTTTGCGCCAAAAACTCGCGCACGATCTGCGATTGCTCCTCTACGGTACGCTCCTGCCAATCGCCGTAAAAATGGGTGCTGTCCAAATGCAACACGGGTATATGCGCTATTTCCCCGAGGCGCTTTGCCAACGTGGATTTTCCGCTTCCCGAAAACCCTATTATTTGTATTTTCACGACGCACCCTCCTCGTATCGAATTTGACCTGTCGCCACAAGCTATTTTATTTCCGTTTTAAGCAATTGTTGCACCGTTTTGCGCCGTATGCGCAACACGGCAAAAAGGTAAAACAACATGGATATGGCAAACACCAGCGCCACAGACAGCGCCAGCAAGCCCACGATGATCCCCGTTGACAGCTCCATCGCTATCCTTGTGCCTATCGCCACCAGTTCCGTTATCACGGCGTAGCCCACAACGGAGCCTATAAGCGCCAACGGCAGTGACATGAAAAACATCAAAACAATCTGTATCCACAGCAATTTGTACAAGTTGGAAGAACGCAGTCCGCAACTCAGCAAAATGCCTCCCGTTCGGGAATATACTGCGACGAATTTGTTCATCATCAGCATGACGGTGAGCACCAAACCCGCTATCAACACAGAGCCGATCACCGCGTACAAATTTTCCACCACCACTTTGATGTCGTCCAAAAACGCGCGTTGACTGTAGGTGGCTATACCGCAGTAGTTGAGTTCGGCTTCGTCGGACATGTCGTCGATTTTGCCCTTGCTCACATCGTTCCACTTGTCGTAAATGTACAAATGCAACGTTTTGGGAGGAAGATTTACCCCGTTATCGGCGGAAAATATCACCGTGGGGCGTATTTGCCAATCTCCGCTGTGTCCCGACAGTTCGTAATACTCCTTGACGATGACGCCCGTTATGTGCACATAGCGCATGCCTATCAAATTCATGTAGTCGTTGGGATCGACGTCCCCCTTTTCGCCGAGGCGGATGCTGAGATTTTTGCCCAACACGTCCTCCGCCCGCAAGCCGTAGCCGTTAAGCATTTTTTCCGACACCAGCGCGTCGTTACGCTCTGTGGGCAATTCGCCGATATAGGGTTTGTCCACGCCGAAACGGAGTTTTAGTTCGTCAACGTCCCCCTTTGTGAAAGGATAGTATTCATCCGTCGCATACGTTTTGTCCAGTTTGTACAACCACAACAGTTGCGGATCGAGGTTTTTGTCATAACTGTAACTTAACGACGTGTTGTAAAACACCAACGTTACAAAGTTGGACGTAACGGTGGGCACATCCTCGCCGACGTGCTCCAACATAAATTGCGAGAGGTCGTATCTGCCCAAAGTGACGTGTTCAAAGTCGGGCACTCCGTTTTCCGCAAGGTATTCCGAGCGGTCGTTTTCGCCGTAGAAATAGTTGGACGAAACGTTTTGCTCGTAAAAGTCTTTGCGACGGTTTTCTATGGCAAGGTGAAAGGAAGTAAACAGGCATATCAATACCGACAAAATGGCAAACACGAGGCACAACTTGGCGTTTATCCACTTGTGCGCGCGCATACTGCCCCAAGCCAACTTGAACAGCGGTTGACGAGAGTTATTCATAGCGCACCTCCTCGGCAATGGGCACGCGCGAAATTCGCCATGCCAACACCGCGAACATCGCAACGGCTATCAAAATGCCCGCTCCCGCAACGGAAAAAGGCAACCACGCGCGGAAGTGATAGGCGTACTGCGAGCCGAACACTCTTGTGCATATGCCGAGCAAATATTTGCTCAACAACACCGAAAAGCCCGAGGCGATCGCTACGGACAGCACAACGGCAAGCACCGCGATCGTGCAGTAAATGGTAGCAATGACGGCGTTTGTCGCCCCCAGTAGCCCAAAACGGCACATCTGCCCCTTGCGTTCGCGAAAGAACAACGAAAAAAGCGCATACAGCACAAACAACAACATAAGCCCCAACAGCAACGCCAAATAGCCGTAGAAAGATCGTATCAACGCCAGGTTTTCCCTGTCGGTACACAAAAAATCGCTTATGAGATAGGTCGCGCCTTGTTTGTCCAAACGGTTGCACAACGCGATAAGGTCCTTTGCGGAGGAATATCCGATGTAAACCTTGTTGCACACAACGTCGAGGTCTTTTTCCACTATGTAGAAGTAACTCGCGGGTATGACCACCTCGTCCGCGCCGTATTTGTGCGAAACGTTGCTTCGTTTGTAAATGCCCAACACCGCGTATTGTTTGTCCGACGTGACGCTGTCCCCCACTTGCACGCTCAGTGCGTCGGCGACATCCGACGAAAGCAAAATGCCCTCGCGCGAGCCGTCAAACTTCACAAGCGCCTGCAATTTGTCGGCGTAACGCATGTCCGCGATGTATCCGTGACGTTCCACTCGGTATTGCATGTCGGGATCGTTTCCCAATTGCGTCACCACGTCCGTTTCGAATTTTCCCTTTTCCGACGTAAACACCGTTTCGCTCGTTCTGCCCGAAATGTCGGCATAACAAATTTCCGCGTCGTATTTGGTGGCGCAGTTTATGTTTTCGTCAACAAGGCACACAGCCAAACTTTCTCCCCCGTAGGTGTCGAAGTTGTATTTTTTGTACTTGTCGATGCCCGCTATAACGCCTGCGGGGGTATCCAAAAGCACCGACACCACTGCCAAAAACGCCGACGTAAACGCCGTCAAAATGACAAATATTACCGCAAGCGTCTTTTTGAGAAAGGACGCTTCCAGAAAGATGAGTTTAATCAGTTTTTTCATCGCTCACTATCTTACCGTCCGACATGGTGACTATGCGCTCGGCTTTTTGCGCGTCCTCGCTGTCGTGCGTGATGAGTATCACCGTTTTGCCCCTGCCGTGCAGATCGGCAAGTATTTGCATGATGTTGTTGCTGTTTGCAGAGTCGAGGTTTCCGCAAGGCTCGTCCGCCAAAATGTAACTCGGATCGTTTACTATGGCGCGAGCAATGGCAACGCGCTGTTGCTCTCCTCCCGAAAGGTTTCGCGCTTTTTCCTGCGCTTTGCGTTTAAGTCCCACCAATTCCAACGCGGAATTGACAACGTTGCCGTTATCCCCCACCTTGCCCGCCAAGATCAACGGCAATTCCACATTGTCGTAGACGGTGTAACTCGGTTCGAGGTAGAAAGATTGAAAAACAAACCCCACTTTCTTGTTGCGGTAATTTGCCACGGCTTTGGAACTTAACTCGGACAGATCCACGCCGTCCACCGTTACCGTTCCGCTCGTTGGCACGTCCAATGTGCCGAGGATGTTGAGCAACGTGGACTTTCCGCTCCCCGATTTGCCCGTGATAGCGACAAATTCGCCGTCGGCTATTTCCAGATCCACGCCGTCGAGAGCACAAAATTCCACCTTGCCCGTAACGTATTTTTTTGTCAGTCCCTTAACAGAGATCATTTTCTTCTCCTTTTGCCAAGCAGGGCAAACCTGCAAACACATATATAATAATATACCTTTAATATAAACACAAAGTCAACAATATTTGCCGAATATGCGCTTTTTTTCGACAATTGCAATGCGTTTTTGCCCTTTATCGTAGCATACAGCATTGCAAAAATCACCAAAAGCTCCCTTGTGAGTGCCCTTGCAATGCGTTTCGAAACGCAAAAGAGATTCTGCGAAAACGTCGGGGCGTTACGACAAACGAAATGACATAGAGTAAAAAAAGAGACTCGATTTTGTTCGAGTCTCGTAGCGCAAGCAATGCGCAAGCGTTTGTGTGTCGTTAGGCAGATCGCCCTTATTGAACAGGCGAAGCATAAAAGTAAACAGTGAAATCGGTAGTCATAAAGAACCATTTTCCCATCTCTGAATAATAGTCGCCCGTAAACGTTTGTCCTTTATACACAAATCTTATAGAATTAGTCGCATATCCAGCCACTATTTCCAATGCCATTTCTTCCCCGTCAAAGGAGATAGTCGTTTCGGTGATAACGATGTTCGTCACGCCCAATTTGTTGCTATCGGCGACAAATTCTCCCGTCGGCCCGGGGAATTCGAGTTCTTCCGTTTCCACTATCATGTCGGAAAAGTCGAGAGGCACCGTTGTAGAGCCGAAATTTGAATAGGTCAACTTCATTGTGCCCTTTGTATAAAGACGCTCATAATTGTATTGAATGTACTCTACATGCGACATATCGCTCGTCAGCTTGATTTGCAAATCGACGGCGTAATTTCCGCAATCGGAATTGTTGTCCAGATCGGACGCAACGACCTGACAAATATAACCCTCGTTTTTGTACAAGTAGAGGGAACGCGCTTCGAACAAGCCGTCGCCCTTGTCCTCGAACAGTGCAACGTCGAAATTGCAACGGGGGTTATATTTCTTTATGTTTTTAGATCCCGTAACCTTTTCTCCCCTTTTGAGCACTTTGTTTTCGTAGGAAAATTCGTATATCCCGTCGTCCTGCACGACCGCGCCACCGGGGACGATGATACCGTTTGTGTAGTCGTAGAAATAGGCGTTGTCGCCGTAGTACACGGTGTAAGTTACGTTGTCGCTACCCTCGGTCTGGGAGTGAGTGAGGGTGTAGTTGCCTGTGGACAGTTCTTGTAGCGCTTCTTCGAGTTTTGTGTGATCGGCGGTTTTTGGCAAAACGTCGGGCTTTTTGGGAAGTTGCGAGTCGTCGCACTCGGAAACTTCGTAATCGTAATCGCTGGTAAGACCGCCGTCTATTGTGGTGGCAAAGCGCATGCTTGTGATCTTGTCGTTTTCGGCGTAAACCACAAAGTAGGCTATCGTCTCGCTGTATCCCGTGATGACGCTTGCCACGCGTTGCGAACTGTCGAAGTCCAGCACATATTCTCCGTCAACGTCTCCCGCAGTGAAGTCCTCTACCGTCAACGCGTCAAAGGGATTGGCAAAATCTTCCCAAACGGCAGGGGTATCTGGGATCCCGTCGTAATCGGTATCCTTCGTGACCACTTCTTCCCCTATCGTGTTGTCCTTTTTCAAAAAGCACCTTACGGGCACCCCGTCGCTGTTTTTGAACACCGTGATCTCCACTATGTTTCCGCTATTCTGCACCATTTCCCAATTGTAAAATGCGCCCTCGGCGAAAACCGTCAATTCGCTGTAAGTGAGTTCTCTACCGTCCCTTTGGATAAAGCAACTGCCTTGCAAGCGCAAATTGCCCTGCAAACTTTTGAGCAATTCTTCCGACATGGTGGCTTTGCGGGACATTTCAAACGTTGCGCTAACAGTCGTGTTGCCTGTAACTTGGAAGGTGTACTTGCCTTCGTCGTTCAAGGTAGCGTCGCTGTGTCCGCTGACCGTAAAGGTAGCCACTTCGTAACCGCTTGCTGGTGTAACGGTGACCGTTACGCTTTCGCCCTCGGTGTAAGCGTCCTTTTCGGGATCGAGCTTTACGGTTCCGTTTTGTACGCTACCTACCGTTACGGTAAATGTTGTGGGTTCGGGTTGATTTTGAACAAACGTCACCGTAACTGTGGTATCCGAACT
>CANQJK010000059.1 GCA_947624235.1 uncultured Clostridia bacterium
TGACAGGACTTGAACCTGCATGATTTCTCACATGAACCTGAATCATGCGCGTCTGCCAATTTCGCCACATCCGCAAAACACTCAATTGCCTAATCATTATAATTTATTTTTGCTTAATTTGCAAGTATTTTTGCTATCTTTTGCATTGTTTTTTCGCATATGTTCGGGATATTGCACAAAAGCGGTCGGCTTGCAATAAAATAGTTTTATGAGCAAACTTTTCGGCGGTTATGTGGCGGTGCTCGATAGCGGTGTGGGCGGGCTTACCGTTTTGCGCCAACTGCAAAACGATTTTCCGCAGTGCAACTATCTTTATCTTGCCGACAACGCCTATTGTCCCTACGGCACAAAAACGCCCAAGCAAATTTACGACAGAGTTTGCAAGGCGGTCAACTTTTTGGAAGGCAACGGCGCAGAGGCGATCGTCCTTGCCTGCAACACGGCGTCGATATTTGCAGAGGAAATTCGTTGCGGGTGCGGTGTGCCCCTTTACGACGTGATCCTGCCCACATGCCGACTTGTTGCCAAAACCACCGTCACAAAGAAAGTTGCATTGCTTGCCACAAATGCCACCGTTCAAAGCAACGTCTACGCCAAACAGCTTGCGCTTTACGGGATACAAACGGCAAGTTTTCCGTGTAGCGATTTCGTGCCCGTTGTAGAAGCGGGCGCCGTAGATACTTTTGATTGTGACAAAATCATCAAAACCGCCCTCAAAGATATTGGCAATGCCGATTTCGATACGGTGGTGTTGGGATGTACGCATTTTCCGTTGTTGCGCCACAAGTTAACGCCCTATTTCGGGCAAGCGAAAGTATTGGAGTGCGTCACGGATTTTTGCCCCGATATTGTTGCCGACGGGGCTGTGGGCGCAAGCGTCTATTTTACGACAGGCGACTCAAAGACAACAAAAATCACCTCAAAATATTTTTCCGAGGTGACATTTGAACATATAGATATTTAGTTTCCAACCGTTACTGCTTTTCCTCATCAGAGCTTGCGGTGGCGGTTTTTTGAGATTTCTCCCTTTTGAGTCGCGTCACAAGCTTTGTTATCGACGACGATTCCTGCAAAATTCCCACTATAACGGTGTTTACGGCAAGATTTACAGCCGACATGGGCGCGCGTGCAAGCATATACACCCAAAACGTCTTTTTTATGACGCCGTGATCGCCCGCGATCAGTTGCCAAACTCCCCAGGGACTGGGGTGCAAAGCCACAACATATTGAAGCCACAATCCAAAGCTGTTAAGTCCGCAAAGGCACACGATGTAGCAAATAACGGCGGATACGACCAGTTTTATCGATTTTGGCGCTTTTGCTTTGTACACCAGCGCGCATATCACGCCGTAAAGAGTTATGCTCAACGCCATGAACCAATTGTATTCGCCGAGGGGGTGGATGAGATGTGCGACAAGGTCGCCGATATATCCAACTGCCATTGCGGGAAGAATTCCGAAATAGATACCCGTAAAAAAGCATACCGCCAAAGTAAAGGATACGGCATTGTTCCCCGGGAGAGGGATAGTGCAGAAGTTTGCAATAACGCTCAGTGCCGATAGTACGGCAATGCACGTCAATTTGTATGTTTTGCTCATAAAAAAACTCCTTTTGCATTTGCAAAAGGGCCCGAATGTACAATCCGCAAAAACAACATCCCTACAAATGGGCGGGGATTTGGGGTGGCAACGGACCAAACGGTGCACCGCAGAGCAAATGAGCTCTTTCGTCCGCGTTTTTTCCTAAACGTGGCACTTGACGCACACCGTCAACTTTGCTAAACACATTATACTTTATGCCCCGTCAAATGTCAAAGGATTTTCGGCGTATTGACCTTTGACTTTTGGCAACTGAGTTGCATTGCTGAATATTTTCTTCCTCGTTGCTCAAACTACGTTTATGATTATCATATTTATTCGGGCGATAATATTGTTTGCGGTGTTGTTGTTTGTGTTTCGGCTCATGGGCAAAAGGCAAATCGGCGAAATGGAGCCTTTCGAGTTGGTCATCACTCTTGTAATATCCGAACTTGCCTGTATTCCCATGGCGGACAGATCCATTCCCATCACCTTTGGCGTTGTGGCAATTCTCACGATGTTTGTTATTCACCAATTTATTCTGTTGCTTTCGCACAGCGACAAGCTTCAAGGCGTGATAAACGGCAAGCCCGTAATGGTGATAGATCCAAACGGAATAGATATCCCCGCTTTGAGAAGTCTCAACATGCACGTCAACGACCTTTTGCAGGCGATGCGCGCAACGGAATATTTTTCGTTGGAGGAGATCGTCTACGGTATAATGGAGACCAACGGGCAGTTGACCGTTATAGCCAACAAGCAAATGGAAAACAAACAACAAACGCTTCCCATTCCCGTCATAATGGAGGGCAAGTGGAACGAGGAGAATATCAAAGAAAACAATTTTGACAAAGGAGAACTTCAACGCCTGCTCGAACAGGAGCATGTCAAGCTCAAAAACGTGGTGATTTTGGCGATCGACGAAAACGATCGCATGACTTTGCAACGTCGCAACAACAAAATTTATTTCAAAAATGTGGAGGTGACGCACAAATGACAAAAAACATTTGGGCAGGACTTATCGCGTTGGTGCTGGTGATCGCTTGCGGGGTGTTGGAAGTTGTGCTTCTTTCCCGTAGTTACGAAAAGTTGGCAAACGAATGCGAACAGATAATCGACAAGTGCGAAAGCGAAACGTTGACCGTCGAAGAATACAACGAGTTCCGAGACAGGTGGGTGGATCTGCGCGAAAAAAGCGAATTGCTTCTTCCGCATGTGGACGTGTACGAAATAAATTTACGGTTTGCCGAAGGACAGGCTTATGCCGAGCAGGGCGATTACCAACAGCTCAAAGCACAACTAACGGTAGTGCAGGAACTTTTGGATTACGTTCCGCACCTCATGAAACCTTCGCTCAAACACATAGTGTGACAAATATATCTTTCAAAAAACACCCTCTTCGTGCGCAGAAGAGGGTGCAAAATTTTTTTTTGGGGGGGGGTAATGCGCGTCGTCAATATCTCACCACAAGCTCGTTGTTGTCCTGTTTGAGGGACGGGGCGTAGAAGGGTTGAAAATATTGCACGCCGTTCAATGTCATGGACTGCACCGACGCCTTGGCAAAACTTGTGTCTATGCGTTTACCCGCGATGTTCAAGGCAAGTTGTTCCAAAACGTTTGGGGCGGTGACCTTGGGCGCTATGTGCAATCTGCCTGCGGAAATAGACAAGCCGTAAAGGTTTTCCAGTTGAGACACATAGTACCAATTTTTGGGCACGTCGTATTTGTTGCACAGATCTTTCAGCCTTTCCTTGGACGGGGCGGAAAGCGGAAGCGCGCCTATTGCCTGAGCGTATGCAAACAACTTGCTGTCTGAGGAAATTTGTTTTTTCAATTTGTTGTATTCAACCAAACAGCGCACTTTGTCCGCACAGTTAAGATTTACCGATTTTATCAGGGCAAGCGCTTTAATGCACAGTTCTTTTCCTTCAAAACTTTCCTTCCACAGCACGTCGAATGCCTGTTTCACCGTTTCGGCAGGCAGTTCGCCCACTAAATTGAGATAGTATATTACCGAAAGAGGCAACGCCAATTTGTCGCAAAAACTTTTTGTCGTCCCAGTCGCGTCGTAGTAGAAGGTGTCAGCCGAGCCGTTGGAAAGGATCGTTTCGATGTACCGTCTCACAAATTGCGGATTGGTGTAGCAAATTGCGGATAAAGTGAGACAGTCCGGTCGTTTGAGAAAATTGTTCAGGCAAAAAACGCTTTTTTCGTTTACATAGTTCAGATATGTCGAAACAAGACTTTCGCGTACTATTGGGGCGGGCAAAGGTGTGTTTTCCTGCGGAATTATGTGCAATTCGGCAGTTGATGACGTCGCAAAGCAAACGGCAAGACAGCGTCCCGCTTTCAAATCTCCGCTGAGTTTGTAGCGCAATTTTTCCTCGTTGCACTCTATGGCATTTGTAGTAAAACTTTCCACCTTGCCGACGCAAGCCAAAGAGTATTTTCTTGTACTGTCTGATACCAAAAATGTTTGCGATTCTTTTTCGAATGTAATTTGAGACGTTTTTTCCAACGGAAAGTAGAACAGCGTTTTGCACGGCTTAACGTGTTCTACCCGATAAATTTTGTGTTTGTCGTGCAATATCGTCAGTTTGCTGTTTTCTTTGCAATAGCACAGTTCCGTTTCCAGTTTGAATTCCCGTTCGTTCAATTTTTTTGCATAACCGTTTGCAACGGAATAGACGCTTTCTCCGCCCACGCCGAACACAAATCCGCGTAGCAAAGTAGCGGTGTTTCCCCCGTTGTCTACAAAGGTCGCAACGTCTGCGTCTCCCAATTGGTAGGTGTAATTTATTTGACGGGAAAGCTTTTTTGGCGGTTTGGGGGACGTGTAGCCGTGGGGCGTAAGGGACAGATCGATCTGGCTCCATGCCAGGCGTGTACTCGACCGATCGCACAGATAAGGACATCGCGTTGCGCCGAAGCGTTCCAATTGCGCAATCGTTTCGGCAAGGGACGGAGTGTCCGCGCTGTATATGGTAACAATGTCGAAACACGCCTTCGAACGACTCGGCAATACGATGTCGAACAGTTGCTCCTTTTCTCCTACGCAATCTACAATGCTGTCCTCCGAAAGCACGGCGACGCCCACGAAACATTGAGAAGCGACGCATAGCACATTGTCCATTCGAAAGTAGTTGTCCGATTGCGATCCGTAATAGGCAAGCGGAATTCGGACGGTAAATTTTCTGGCGCGCGCCCCGTTGTTTCGCAACGTGACATTGCGTATCTCGCTGTTTTCCCGCACAAAGTAGCGCATCGATATTTCTACCGTGTTGGAAACGGAACGGAATTCCGCCGTTCGTTGCCCGAATTTGCTTTGACAAAAAGTGTCGAACACGTTGCGACCGTTGGCGTACACAAACAGCTTTATCCCCGTTTCGATCGGTTTGTCGCGGAACTTTGCAACGGATGAGCCCAAACAATCTGCAACTGTCGCCAACTGTTTGTCGACATAGGAATTTTGACAGTAAAGATTATTTGCCGAAAAATTTTGTTTTAGTAGCGACGGACGCAAAAAACGCGCTGTATGCGCTTCGGCAAAAGGCTTTTCGGCAAACAGCGAGAGCGTCGTCGCGCAATAATATTTTACTTCCGTAAGTCGCAATACTTCGGGCAAATATCTTGTTTCTTTTTCCGTCAGTTCGGCAAGTTCCTCTGTCCGCGCAACAATGCGGGCGGTTGCGTTATCGTCTACGGCAAATTGCGTGCATTTGGCAAATAGCGCCGAGATATTTTCAATTTTAGTGCAAATGTTATCGGCGGGGAAGGTGAGATAGTCTTTGTCGAAAAGTTTTTTTAATCGCACAAACTGCGACCAAAATTGCGAAAAATATTCCAATGCAACTTTTTCCGCGTCGTTTTTCGGTTTTAGCAACGCTATTTTGTTAAGGCAAAATTCCACATATCGCGTGTCTATCTGTTTGTTTTGAGGAAAATAACTGCTTGTCAGCTTCTCCAACTGCTCGTAGTAGCGTTTTTCGGTAGTGGACGCGCCCAACAAATGAACAAAAGGATTTTGATTGAATTGCCAGCGGATATTGTCTATCAAATAATTTGTTTTCATAATAATTTTGCACCTCGAAATTATTTTCGACAGATTTGTTGCGGTTTAGTCGCAAATAGCCGATTTCGGGTGCAAAATGTCAATTATTTTGATGTTTTTTTGCGAAATTTGCAATTTTCTTCTATCAATTGCTCTTTGTTTTCGAGGATACGATCGAGGTTTTCGACATTTACGTCAAAACGCTTCAACGTCGCCAAAAGATTTGTGTCCAGCAAGATAAAAATATCGTTTGTCAACGTTCCGTTAGGCAAAACAACGTCCTCTGCAAGACGGCTTTTCACCACAACGAAGAGAGAATGATCTTTTTTTCGAAAATACGCAACGGCTTCGAGATCCAATTGTTCGTAGGTCAGATCGCACAAGTATATATTTGCCGAAGGCAGGTTTCCGCCCTCGTCAAATACTTCTTGCGCCGATGGAACGATCTCCGCGTCGTAATCTATTTGCGAAAGAGTTACCCCCTTTTCCGTAAAATCTACGACAAGATCGTTTCCGCCCTCGGCGTAGCGGTCGGGAAATTCTCTTCGCTCGGATATCAACTCTTCTTGAAGAAGGGTTTTGTACTTTTTGCGCAAAAAGGTGTGAGATATGTCGCTGAAATCAAAAGGAAAATTTTGCGCATAGTATTTGCGTTCCTTGCGAGGAAGCCACACATAGATCAACCAAACAAACAGGACAAATGCGACGACCGCAAGGGTATTCGCCGTTATAAATACCGCCATGATCGTTGTTTTGTCGTCCGTTACTACTCCGATAAGGTTGAGCGTCAATATCCACAGCGTGGCAAACACGGCATAAACGGTGTAAATTATCCAGGATCTGCGGTATTCGGGACAACTGGGTTGACGCAACAAAAACTCTTCGCAGTAAGCTTTGACGATATCCTCTTGTATGTAACGCGGAGTCCTTTTTTGCCAAGCATATGTCGCGCAACTTGCAAGTACGCAAATTCCCACAATGACGCTCAAAACTATCGTCGCAGTGGTGTTTTCGGCACGCATATCGATGAGAGCGGTGTTGTGATCGACGATCACTTCATCACCTGCCGTTATTCCCAATATCCAAGTCAGATTGCTTTGCAGTTGTTTTTGCGGGACAATGATCGTCACATTTTTTCCCACAAGATTTTCCAAATCGGGAATGTACTCTTGTACGGGGATTGCAGTAAACTGCGTATCGTCGTCCAGTATGACTACGGCATTGTCGCCCTTCGTATCGACCGCCTTGACAACGCCCGTTACGGAATATACTTGTCCGTTAAGGTTGTTCGATCTTACAAGTGCTACCACGATAATGCACACTGCAAAAACAATTGCGATCAAAAACAGAATTGCAGTGGCGACCTTTAACTTTATATACCTTTTGTTTGGTATCGTTACCTTGTTGTATTTTGACATGATTTGTTTATCCTGTTTAACGTTAAATTTTCAAAGTTTTCTGTGCATGGCGCTTTGTAGGCAAAGCGTGTTTTAGCGCCGATGCAAAGCATTTTTGCATTGAGCGCGCCCGTTGTGTCGCTTATCGAATCTTACGGTACCACGCATTTGTCGCTTGTAACACCCGATATTTTTGCCGAGCAGAGGTATATTTCAGGCTTGGACTTGTTGGGCAAATGCGCATTGCCATCCGCAAACACGCCGAATAACTCGTAAGCCCAATCTATTTTGTCGCATTTTTGCTATCGGCGCTTGCCGACGCCGTCACGCACGCGATTTTTTACCGTGTAACCGCGCAAAGTTTTTCAATCCCGAAACGATATAGTTTTTTGCTAGCAATTCCTGCGTTTCGGCGGAGTATTTCTGTCTTTGCGCCGAGCAATACGCAAATTGCTGTTCGGTCAATGTTTTGCCCGCCTTTGCAAATAATGGGGAACGACTTTTTGACGTCGCTTTTGAAAGGCAAGTATTCTTCGTAGTCGAATTGTACCCCAGACGCCTTGGCGATCCGTTGCCAAGCAAAGCGGTGGTGTTTTTCGCCACCTGCGTCCATCGGTCAAAATCGAAAATATACGCCTTGTCGTCTTTTGCATTTTCCCTTTTGTTAATTTTTATCGGGACAACGCGTTCCGTGCACATCACACAAAACCATTATATCACAGTATCCCGCGTCTTTTCAAGCCTGTGTCGCCCGCCTCGTCAAAATCGTGAAAAATGTATAGTTAAATGTTGAACGAAAAACCCATTGCACTTTATACGATGAGCAAAAAATGCGCCAAGCATCCTTTTCGGCAATTCTCTCGGACGAACCGATGGAGGGCGTTGTCGAAGTCATGTAATTTGTTTATTTGCCTTTGCCGTTTATGTACTTCCCGAAACGGAACGTCGATCTTGCTATACTATTTGTAAAACAAGCAAAAAGCCAACAGAAATGTATTAAATCACAAGGAAAAACTCAAATTTTGTAAAAATTGTTTAGTTTGCGACGCACTTCAATAAACGGGAATAGCAAAATTTGGTCCCCCAAAAATTCAATTCAAAAAATCAGGACTGTCGCAACCGAATTTTGTCCGCTTGCAACAGCCCCTTGTGGGTGGAGTTATATCTCCGACAGAACTTGCTGTCCCTCACGAATTTTATTATATATAAAATTAGAAAAGATGTCAACAACAGCGTATTATATTATTGTATCAAAATGTGCAATGACTTGTTTTGCTCTTATTGTCAAAGATTGTTTATTTTGTCACTTATCTTAATAAATGATAAAAAACGAAACTTTGTCGTAGAAAATCTTCTCCACCAAACGGGACTGTTGCCAACTACAAAGCGCAGTTGCCTGACCTGGTGCGGGATGTGAGACTTGTCTCCCCACAGGGGAGTAAGCACATTTGGCGTAAAACCGATCTGCACGGTGTGCAGTTGGTAGCCAAATGCACAAGGGCGCGACTTTTGCGCAAGCAAACTCCAAATGTCCGCCCGCAGTGACAGAAAGGCAACAAATATTTTGTTGCAATGATAGTGTAAATGAAACTAACACAGTGCGCTACATCATTTCATTATCTCTAATTCGGAAGCGCAAAGGCAACAAGCATAAGGCGACAATGGAAAAAGGAAACACCGCAAAAGTGTTTCCTTTCCATTGCAACTACAAGCGCAGTTGCCTAACCTGGTGCGGGATGTGAGACTTGTCTTTCCGCAGGGGAGTAAGCACATTTGGCGTAAAACCGATCTGCACGGTGTGCAGTTGGTAGCCAAATGCACAAGGGCGTGGCTTTTGCGCAGGCAAACTCCAAATGCCCGCCCGCAGTGACAGAAAGGCAACAAATATTTTGTTGCAATGATAGGGTAAATGGAACAAACGCGGAGCGCACGTCCTCAGCCGAGCGCACAGCGCGAACGCCACGTAGTGCAACGAAGTATTTTGACTTCTTACTGTCGGCACTCCATGGCAACAAGCATAAGGCGACAATGGAAAAAGGAAACACCGCAAAAGTGTTTCCTTTCCATTGCAACTACAAGCGCAGTTGCCTGACCTGGTGCGGGATGTGAGACTTGAACTCACACGGTCTCCCATACGCCCCTTAAACGCACGCGTCTGCCGGTTCCGCCA
>CANQJK010000060.1 GCA_947624235.1 uncultured Clostridia bacterium
AACCAAGCAGTAGTTACGGTTCGCTCAGCCGAGGCGCGAAGTGCCGAACGCCACGAGCGCAAGCGAGTATTCCCGCCCCCAACGCAACAAAGATACGGCGGTGCAAAGGCGCAATACAAATATCTTCCTGAACGGAGAGCGTGTAGAGCAAGTTTACTTGTCAACAACGTAGGCACATCAAAATATGCGGATATAGTTTAGTGGCAAAACGACTGCTTCCCAAGCAGTAGTTACGGGTTCAATTCCCGTTATCCGCTCCAAAAAAATTTCCAAAGGGTTTCGTTAAGTCGAAGCGTAGGCAACAATGTGACGAGCGCAAGCAATTTGCCGTTATCTGCTTCGAAATTGCGTTCCCTTTTCTCATTTCAGGCGGTACGTTATGAAAATTTACAACAAGTTAGTTCGAGACAAGATCCCGCAGATAATAATTGCCGACGGCAAAAAATGCACAACGCGCACGCTAAACGATACAGATTACTTGCACGAACTCGATCGCAAACTGTCCGAGGAAGTAAGCGAATATCTTTCTTCGGGCGAAGTCGAAGAGATAGCAGACATACAGGAAGTATTATCGGCGATCATTCTTGCCCGCGGTTACACAGAGGAACAGTTGCAGGCTGTGCGGTCGCGCAAGAGGGAAGAGCGTGGCGGATTTGACTCAAAAGTGTTTTTGCTGACAGTATCGGATAATAATTGAAGTATTTGTCGAGAGACACACTTGACAAAATTGTCACAGTAGTGTAAAATACGATTACAATTATATTTGAAACAAGCCAACCCAAAAGCGTACAAATGCTTTTAGGTTGTTTTGTGTCGTAAAAGGAGATTTTATTATGCCCGAAGTACAATTGACCGAAGCCGGTCGCAAAGAGTTGGAAGCACGTTTAGACTACCTCAAATCCGTTCGTCGTGCGGAAATCGCCGAAGAGATCAAGACCGCAAGGGGATTCGGCGACCTTTCCGAAAATGCCGAATACGATGCCGCACGCAAAGCGCAAGCGGAGATGGAGGGAGAAATCGCCGAAATCGAAGCGAAACTTCGCATGGCAAAAATTATTCACGAAACCACGGTTACTTGCGCCGAAATCGTAGACGGAGTGGAGCAACCGCAAAAAACCTACACGATCGTTGGTACTGCCGAAGCCGATTTGAAAAACGGTCGTATTTCCGACGAGTCGCCCGTGGGTAGCGCTTTGTTGCATGCCGTTGATGGACAAACGGTGCAAGTCAATCTTCCCAACGGCAAGGTAAAATGTATCAAAGTGTACAAGGTAAGCAGGTAACACACAGGAATTATTATGAGTGAACAAATAGAAAACAACGAACAAGAATTAAGCGAAATTCTTCGTATCCGTCGCGAAAAGTTGGCAAAACTCGTAGAAGAAGGACGCAACCCCTACGAGATCACCCATTTTGACAAAACGCACACATCCAAGCAGGTGATCGACGGCTTTGTCGATCCTGTCGAGGGGGAGGACGCTCAACCGCAGATCGTGTCTGTTGCAGGACGCATGACTTCTCGTCGTATAATGGGCAAGGCAAGTTTTTGTCATATACTGGATAGCGAAGGGACGGTGCAACTGTACATCAAACGCGACGAAGTGGGAGAGGACGCGTATGCGCAGTTCAAAAGCTGGGATATCGGCGACATAATCGGCGGAGAGGGAGAAGTTTTCCGCACCCATATGGGTGAAATTTCCGTTCGGCTCAAATCCGTCACCTTGCTTTCGAAGTCCCTTTTGCCGTTGCCCGAAAAGTTCCACGGGCTAAAAGACATCGAAACGAGATACCGTCAGCGCTATGTGGATCTCATTGCCAATCCCGAGGTAAAGCAAACGTTTGTAATTCGTAGCAAGGTAATAAAGGCCATTCGCGAATTTTTGGACGATTTGGGATACATCGAAGTGGAGACTCCCATTCTCAACACCGTTGCGGGGGGAGCCAATGCGCGTCCTTTCATCACGCATCACAACACTTTGGATATCGACATGTACATGCGCATTGCCACCGAGTTGCACCTCAAACGGCTCATCGTGGGCGGGTTTGAGCGCGTTTACGAAATAGGACGTCAATTCCGCAACGAGGGAATGGACCTGAAACACAATCCCGAGTTTACCACGATAGAGTTGTACCAAGCCTACACCGATTTTCACGGCATGATGGACATAGTGCAGGGCATGTTCGGCTATTGCGCCGACAAAGTGCTCGGCACGCGTTTGCTTCCGTACGGAGATGTGACCATCGATTTGAATAATTGGCAAAAGCTCACCATGATAGAAGCCGTCAAAAAGTACACAGGCGTGGATTTTGACGCTTTGACTGCCGAACAGGCTGTTGAGCAGTGCGCAAAGGCGGATATCGAGCTTGGCGAAGGCAAAAAGACTTGGGGCAACGCTCTGTACGAGTACTTTGACAACTTTGTGGAAAAGGAACTTGTTCAACCCACGTTTATCTACGATTATCCCGTCGAGGTAAGCCCCTTGGCAAAGAAAAAGCCCTCCGATCAACGTTTAACGGAACGTTTCGAGTTCTTTATCAACGGCGCGGAAATGGGCAACGCTTTTTCGGAATTGAACGATCCGATAGACCAATACGAGCGTTTCCTTGCGCAAGTAAGGGCAAAGTCCCAGGGGGACGACGAAGCGCAGATGATGGACAAGGACTTCATCACAGCGTTAGAGTACGGAATGCCTCCGACAGGAGGTTTGGGGATAGGCATAGACCGAATGGTGATGCTATTTACAAACAATCAAAGTATTCGCGACGTATTGCTGTTCCCCACGATGAAACCGATAGATTAGTATGGCGCGGGCAAAATATCAGGTTTTGGTGCTACCCTTTTTGAGGACGGGCGACGAACGCAAATACTGCGTTTTCAAACGTCGCGATATGGGGATATGGCAATTTGTCAGCGGTGGCGGAGAGGAAACGGATGAGTCCGTGTTGTATTCCGCTCGGCGCGAAGCGTTTGAGGAGGCGGGCATAAGTTACGAGCGCAATTGTTTTCCGTTGGAAACGCGCGCAAGTTTGCCAAGTTACTTGTTTCCCTTTGCGACGGCGATATGGGGCAGAGATCTTCTCGTTGTGCCAGAGTATGCTTTCGCAGTGGAAACGCCCGACGAGCGAGTAATTCTTTCCGACGAACACACCGAATACAGGTGGGTAAGTTACGATGAGGCAATGCAACTGCTGTATTTCGACAGCAACAAAACTGCGCTTTGGGAACTTGACTCCAAATTGAAATTTGGCTCGGTAATTTAGCGAATTTTTCACCGCAACGAAAACTTTTCATTGCGGTGATTGTTTTAGGAGAGGATACGATCGCTTTTCGCACAGCGACGGAACCGGTGATATACGCCATGCTCGGTTAGTTGGTACCCAAAACGCTCCAAAAAACGAGAAAACACATCGACCGTTTGACAAACGTTCTTGACGGAACGCAACAACGGGGCAAGGCAGTCGTTTGCCGACGTTCATCACGGCGTAAATTATTATTTGCCTTGCGGAGCGCCCTTTTCGTCGGCGGTGTGAGCGCAACGGCTTTACAAATATAAACAAAAATTTTCAACACGCGCTTTGTGAGGAATGAATATGGAACTTTGGGACGCATACGACAGCAATTTTAACAAGATCGACGGCGTAACGCTTGTGCGCGGACAGCCCATTCCCGAGGGAATGTATCACTTGGTTTGCGACATAATAGTGCGCCACATTGACGGATCGTACCTCATCATGCAACGGGACGCTCGCAAACATCACGGACTTATGTGGGAAGCGACAGCGGGCGGTTCCGCGCTTCAAGGCGAAACGCCTGTCCAATGTGCCATGCGCGAGCTACGCGAAGAAACGGGCATCGTTGCCGAATCGCTTCAAGAAGTGGGGCGTACACGCGAGAGGCAGTCTTACTATGTCGAGTTTTTGTGCGTTACCGATCGTCCCAAAAACAGCGTAACGTTGCAAGAGGGCGAAACGGTCGCCTACAAATGGATCACCCGTCAACAGCTTTTGGATATGGACAAAGACGACCTTGTCACTCAACGCATGGAGCAATTCGTCAAGGAATTGAAAAGAACCTAACTAAACGACGCGTACGAAAAATCGGATATTCGTCAGATCTGCGCAGAACAACGGCAAACAAGTGGTAAAAATGCAAGTAAAAATAACCGCGATCAAACAAACAATTTATCCCGATCTTATAGATATCTACGAGCAACCGCAATTACACCCCTGCGAAATTTCCGTGGGGCAAACCTGGTATGTCTCCGACTACGATCGTCCGCACGGCATGTGTGAAAGCGCCTGGCAAACGTTGTTGCCCTTTGTGCGGGAATTGCTTAATGGCGGAGGAAACTTTTTCGGAAATTGGATGCGTGATCCTCATTCCGCAATGGTAAGTTGCAACGACGGTTTCCGTCCAGTTACTTTTTTGGTGCAAGCAGTAGAGCCGTGACAAGTCGGCGTTTGATTTGTCCGCGTTTCGTCCGCGCCATACAAGCAATGTTAAACGTTTCCAAATCAAACCAAATATAACAAACCTTCAACAACGCACGAGAATGTTTATCCACACAAATGCTGTTATTATTTCTAAATGTCGTATATATTTTTTGAGCAAATTGACCTGAAATGTCGGCAAAACGTTGTTTACGTTTGACTATTTGTCCTCAAAGTGCTACACTTTTTGTATGATTTATCAGCATGAAAATACTGTCGGCACGTCTGTCGTAGACGCCAATGCCGAAATGTCCTATATGGGAATATTCGAAGCGGTGGAGGACGCCATAGCCGAGTGTTTGGGTATGCACAAGCTGGACGCGTTGACGGTAAGGCGCGTATATAACGCATTTTGGGTGTTTACCAAAAACAAGATCGTCGTTTCGGGCAAGTTGAAGTGGGGCGACAGGTACCTGGTGCAGTCTTTCGTTTCCTCGCTTTCCGCCGTCAAAATGACGGTGGACACCGTCATAAAAAACAATGACGGGCAAACGGTAGTCTATTCGCGTTGCGAAATGTGCGTGTTGGACGTTGCCGAGGGACGCATACGGCGAATATCCACCTTGGGCGTGGGCAAAGATTTTGTCGTGCACGAGCCTTTGATGAATGTAGAGTTTGACAAAATAGACGATCAGGACCTTCCGCAAGTAGACAGCGTGACCGTGCGTTCCACTAATATCGATTACAGCAGACACTGCAACAACGTTGAGTATTTGCGCTTTTTGTTCAACACCTACACTGTGGAAGAGTTGAAAAGTTTGTCCGTCAGCGAAATAGAGGTGTGCTACGTCGCTCAATCTTTCGAGGGAGACGCGTTGACGGTGCACAAGTCCGTTTCCCCTCAAAAGGACGTCATCGCCGTCAAAAAGAACGGTTCGGCTGTTATCAAATTTTGCATTTCGCACTGATCTGCAAACGATTTTTGAAAGTTTGCAAAAATTTGTATCGCAATGTCTCACCCCGTATGAAACCACATTTTGGGCATATGGGGTGAGATTTTTTGTTGTAAATCGCTTTGACTCTTGCATGCGGGCAAGCGTTATTGCAAAAGATCGTTTCGAAAGTTAAATTTTTTAAGCACTTTTATTTTGCGCGACGTCGTCACCTCGGTGTACCTTTCGGTGATCGCAATGTTGCTGTGTCCCAATATTTCCTGTACGCTTCGCAGGTCCGATCCGTTGGCAAGCAAATTCGTGGCGAATGTGTGCCTGAGGTAGTGCGGAGTTGCGTTGGCATTGATGTTGGCGATTCGTTTGTATTTTTCAAATATATCTTCTATTCCGTGTATGGAAATGGGCGCGTTGTTTCTGTTGACAAACACATATTCGTGCGAGGGTTTTGTGCTGTTGCGCAAGTTGAGCCAGGCTTTCAAATTTGCAACGGTGTCGGCGCAACTGAGGTATATCAAACGCTCCTTTTTGCCTTTGCCGTGTATCAGCACGATGCGCGAGCGCAGATCCACGTCCTCAACAAGCATTGCCGAAGCCTCGCCTATTCGTATGCCCGTGGAGCACAGCAGATCTATCAACGCTAAATCGCGAGTGCTTTCAAATTTTGCAAATTTTGTTGTGGCGTTTTCTCGTTGTTTGTACAAAGCGGTCAGCAATTTTTTTACTTCCCGCACGGTAATGGTGCGTGGTAGCGCCTTTTCCGATTTCAGGTGAAACTCAAATTGGAGCATTGGGTTGGACAGCTTGTCTGACCTGTACATGTACTTGTAGAACTGACCGATCGTTGCCAAGTGGCGTTTGACGGTGCTCACCTTGTGATGAGTGTCCAACAAATGCGACACATACGTCATCACGTTACCGCATTCGTTTTGTTGCAGATAACGTTGAAAAGCAGTAAGATCTTGCTTGTATGCGCATAGTGTTTTTTCGCTCAGGTTTTTTGTGATCTTGCAATGTGCGACAAATTCGTTTATCGATAGTTGTGTGTTTTTCATTTTTTCCTCCTCAGCTTTTCGCCAAGGAAATTTTACAAAAAATTTTCGGCACAGTCAAAGCGGTCGTTCATATTTGCAACTATTGCAAAACGTGCAATGTTGTGGTAAACTGTCTATGTACCGTTTTGGTACAATTTGTGTGATATAGTGGGCAAAAGAGGTGAATACATGGAAAATTTCGAACCCAAAAAGTTGCTGATTTTGCGTATTTTGGAAATATTGACGGAGTATTCCGATGCAGAGCACAAGTTGCGCCAAAATGACGTTATCAGTTTGTTGCGTATCGTGTACGGCATGGAGTGCGAGCGCAAAGCTGTCGCGTCAAACGTTTTACGCAAAAAAACATCAAAAACGGCTTGAATATTCCGAATTCAAGTCGTTTTTGTGTATGATCACTCACTTTTTAGTTGTTTATGCGATCGATCGCTTTTGCTTTTACATCGATAGCGTGTTCCCTCTTTTTTTAATTTTGGATATTCGTATTCGTTTTAATATCAGACCTTCAAGAAGAATGGTGGCAAAAGCTGTACTAAACGGCTCTTTTGCACGTCCCTTTTCAATTCCGAATATTCCAAAACCAAAATTATAAATTATTCAAGGACATATCTGCAATTTGCCCGTTTTTTACGGCTTGGAACTCGATGCTGACGTTTCTGTATCCCGTAACATATGCAAAGCGCATAACTTCGATACCGCTCGAATCTATTTCCGCGTACGGTTTGCCATCGACATACATTACGACTGTGTACCCTTCGATATGGTAGATGTAATAGCGCAATTCGGTTCCCGCCCAAAATTCGTCCCCGTCTTTAACGTCGAATTTGATATTTTCGTCAAAGGTCAAGTTGCAATGATATTGAAAATTGTGGTGTGGTACAGGACTTTCCGTCCCCTCTGCAACAAATTTGAGGTCCGCGCTGTCCTCTACGCCGTTGAGGTTGTAATGGATTTTCAATTCGTCAATTGTTTTGTCGCCGTCGGTGTCGATAGGTTGTAGCGTAACGTCGGACAAATCAAATTCGCGATCGAACGCATCGCCCTCGATGTTTTTCAGTTTGTATGTGTTCGTCGTATATCTGTTTTGTGCGACTGCTTCCGAAAATTCCGTTACATAATTTTCGTTTCCCTCGCTAAAAACAAGATTGATGTGATATGCCGTATAGAATTTCGTATCGATAGTAGACAGGTCTTTGAGCTTGTTCTTATTTGTTTTGATGTATTCCGCTCGATCCATTTCCGTCAATTCCACACTGACCGTCAGCTCGGCGTTGTCATTGGATTTTCCTTGAAAAAGCCCCTCTTTCAAAGAAATTTCAAATTGCTTTTGCCCTGTACAACCGACTAAACACAGCGCCAAAGCAAACAACAATATACACACAAAAGATATCTTTCTCATTGTTCCACTCCTAACTGTATGTTGTCATTATACCACAACGTAACATGCAAATCAATCAAGGCTATCTTTTGAAACACCTTGTTTTGGTGCTCGCCGAGCGCGGACTAAACACCCCCGCGGGCACAAGCAACTTGCCGAGCACATCGCAAAGAGAGTGGTGCGCTAAACCTTTTGGGTAGGCGCCCGTTGAACGTATGGCAATTAAGGTTTGTCGGTTTGGTCGGTTTTCAGCCAATTTATTGCAACAGACAAATCAACGTCTTCAAATATATGTTTTGGCGTCCAGGGAACAAAAACGTCGGGTTCAAGTCCCTTGCCCCTTGTGCCATTGCCTCTGTCTATTGCCTTGCTACGCGAAGTGGGATAATGCAAAACATATTGTAGCATAAAACTCCGTATAAATCAAGCCTGAAACTATGCTCGTAAAAAAGCGAAATCCGAACCGACCACTCGCTACGAGTATTCGGTTCGGATTTGGTGTTGACGCTGGGGTATATATACTTATTGTTCGTGATTGCCAAATAGAAATTTACCTCTTTTTCGTTTTCGGCATTGGCAAGTCGTCATACATCGCCTCAAATAATCCTGCCAAAAAAGCCTTATCGTCCACATTGTCCACGTTGAGCATTTCCTTTGCTCCCTCATATGGCAAGGCATATTCGGCGTGGGGCAAATAGGATAGTGCAGATTTCACGGGTTTTACAAGCAATCTGTCGTCGTAGATACCGCCGACAAGTTTACCGCGATAGTAGATCAAAAATTCACCCATCATGGGCTTGTAGGTTATGTCCTTTAAGTCCGACAGTTGCTCCAAAATAAAATTCAAATATTCCTTGCTTGACGGCATAATTCCTCCGCTAAATTGAAATCTATTTCTCCGATTTTTCCAAAACAAACGAAAAACTGCCGTCGCTGCATTTGCCGTCCGATTCAATTATTATGTAAATCGTTTTATTGCCTGTAAAAGTTTTGGTTTTACTATCAACAGAACAGTTGCATTATATGTTTGCCCT
>CANQJK010000061.1 GCA_947624235.1 uncultured Clostridia bacterium
GTACGACAACGAAAACAGCTACACAACGCAAATGGTACGCACAATAAAGTACTTTGCAGAACTTTGCGAATAAACACGGCTGTATTGTTCTACATCAATGCGCACGTTTCCCCTTTGCGGAAACGTGCGTTTTTTTATTGAGCCGTCAAGGCATATAAAATCAGCTTTCCGAGCCAAACAAAAGCCTGCTCGGCAGGCGTCACATCAAAAGTAAACTTTCGCTTGCCGACTTTTGTGCCGTGGCATTTTGGGCGGGAAGGGTTTGCTTTTATCGGGTGGCGTGTGTTGACAGCGGGGCAGATGTGTGCTACAATTGTCATATCACATCATGATAGAGCGAGGAGCGGAGCTATGATGATATTTACAGAGCATGTGATCGTAGATGGTTTTGAAGCGTACAGGTCGGAAGAGGGCTTTTTGAGTTTGTACAGATTGTTGCCGAGTTTCGAGGGGACGACCGTCATCACGCCCTCCAACACCAAAAGGTTGGGCTGGGAGTGTTTTAGGGACTGTCGCGCGCAAAACGTCATTCTCAATGTCGGCTTGGAGCATATCAGTCGGGAAGCGTTTTATTCTTGCGGAGACGTGCGCCGAGTGTGGATACCCGCCACCGTCACCGAAGTGGAAACGGACGGTTTGACGTGGAGCACTTGGCAGTGGGCGTTGGAACTGTTTTTTGAAGATCAGCCCCGCCCCGAGTGGCGCCAAGAATACGACGAGCCTATCACGGCGCCCAATCCCGAAAATTTTCACCGTTCAAGCGGTTCTTGGGACGACGAAAACATCTTGACGGGCACGCGCCATGTGGTAAAAGACTACAAATCGCCACGTTCCGTTGTACACACGCATGTAAGCTTGCAAAGGTTCAAGGAAATTTGCAAGTGCTGAAAATTTTGTTCGACATCTATTTGACACATCGCAAAGGGGCGGTCAGAGCGCAAACGCAATGCCGTCCTTTGTGTTTTGCGACGCAATTTGCAACTGCGCCACGCCCGTGGTCGGCGTAGAGTTTTGGCTAAAATTTTGGTGCAATAATAAATGTTGGTGGTGTAAAAATAAACCTACAAGTGGCGACCTGCGCGTCACTTGTAGCCCACTCCAGGGTGCCCATATTTCACCGAGAGCGAGTGTGTCGCTCTGTACAACTCCACTTGTAGCGCTTACCAACACGTCCGTTCAAATAGGGGTGGGCGGTCGGGGACCTTATGATAGACAGAGCGAGGGTGTTTCGCGCAAAATAATCTGCAACAAGGGACTGTCGCATTAAATTGCATAGACAACTAAAAAATGTTCAATTCGACAGTCCCGACGTGAAGCCTTTTTGCGCGGAATACCCGAGCGACACCTTGCGTTTGGTCGGCGTAGAGTTTTTTGAAATTTTCACTTTGCTATTGAACATCGCAATTTTGTGTGATATAATATAATATCCACATGCGTTTTTGCCGATCGTGCAAACGCGCTATCAACATCGAGAAGGAATGAGATCATGACAATTTTGGATATCATCGAAAAGAAAAAGAACAAACAAGCGTTAAGTCGCGAGGAGATCGAGTTTTTTGTAAACGGCTACACAAACGGTAGCATACCCGACTATCAGATGTCGGCGCTTTTGATGGCTATCTTGCTAAACGGAATGACGGACGAGGAGACGTTTATCTTGACGGACGCAATGTTGCACAGCGGTGACGTGGTTGACATGTCGGCGCTGGGCGGTACGGTGGTGGACAAGCACTCCACGGGCGGTATAGGAGACAGCACGACGCTTGCGCTTGCGCCCATACTTGCCTGTTGCGGAGTGTACGTCGCCAAAATGAGCGGTCGCGGTCTGGGCTTTACGGGCGGAACTATCGACAAGTTGGAAAGTATCCCCGGGTTCGACACGGCGTTGACGGAAGAGGAGTTTTTTGAAGCGGTCAAGCGCGTCGGTTGCGCGGTTATCGGTCAAACAGCCAATCTTGCCCCCGCCGACAAAAAGATATACGCTTTGCGCGACGTAACGGGCACCGTCAACTCCATACCGTTGATCTGCGCCAGCATAATGAGCAAAAAACTCGCGTCCGGTTCGGACACGATACTTTTGGACGTAAAGTACGGTAGCGGTGCGTTTATGCCCGATCCCGAAAGCGCGTTGGAACTTGCCACAAAAATGGTGGCGATAGGCACGTTGGCAGGCAAGCGCATAGGCGCGTTGATAACGGACATGCAACAGCCCCTATCCGACCATGTGGGCAACGCGTTGGAAATAGTGGGCATAATAGACGTTCTCCGCGGAAAGCGCAACCGCTTGTATTCGGAAATACGCGAGGTCGCCGTCAGGCTGTTGACGCTTACGGGCAAATACGATCTTCAAACAGCCGAAAAGGCGTTTGTGGAGGCGATCGACAGCGGAAAGGCGCTTTGTAAATTTGCCGAGATGACGGAGGCGCAACACGGCGATCCGAATTACATTTTGCACCCCGAAAAGTTCGAGATCGGGCAAAAAGACGTCGTTGTGGCAAATAGCGACGGCTATGTGGACAGCATGGTCGCATCGGATATCGGCAGAGCCGTCACGCTGTTGGGCGGGGGACGTATGCAAAAAAGCGACGTTATCGACTTTTCCGTCGGCGTGATAATGAAAACGGCTATCGGCTCGCAAGTGAAAAAGGGCGACGTGATATGCGAAGTGTATCACAACAACGGCAAGGGACTGCAACAGGCAAAAGAACTTATAGAAAGCGCCGTGCATATAGGCGCAAACAAACCCGCCGAACACAAAATAGCATTTGCCTACGTAGACAAAAACGGCGTGGAGCGGTACTGAAATGTCTGTAAACATTTTGCTCAACTACTACAATTTCGACGGCGACTGGGCGCGTCCCCATTTGGAAAAATATCTCAAAAACCTACCCCATGTGCTAATTTTGCCCCTTGCTTTCCGCGAAAAAGAGGTATGGGATAACGAAACTTGGCTCAAACTGTACGGCAAGGACGGCGAAAAGTACCCCAACATTTCGCGCCCGTTTGAGGAGTACGGTTACCGCGAGGGCGATATCGACTGGCTCGATCCGTTTGAAAACAGAAACTTCCAAGAGCAAATCGCACAAGCCGACATGCTGTTTTTTACGGGCGGAATGCCCGAAAAGGCCATTGCTCGGTTGCGTTCGCTGGGCTTGGAGAGTATGGTCAAAAGTTTTGACGGCATTGTAGCGGGCGCGTCGGCAGGCGCCATGCTTCAACTTGACCGTTACCACATCACGCCCGACGACGACTACGACGCGTTTGAAATGTGCAGAGGTTTGGGTTTGGTGGGCGGTTTGGATCTGGAAGTCCACTACACGGCGACGGAGTTGCAGGACCGTTGCGCAATGCAAGCGCACCTTTTGCACAAATTGCCCGTTTACAAAATGCAACACGAAGGCGGAGTGCTGATAGACAACGGCAAAGTGACGCCCCTCGGCAAAGTGGAGATATTGGGGCGGTAAATTTGCTTTCACAAACGCCTAAAAACCGATTTGGTGCAAATAGACGACTTGAAACAGCGCTGTTTCAAGCCGTTTTTTTGCGATTTGTGCAAAAATCTTAACGCGGTCTCTTGCGGTAGACAAACGCATAGGCGTAAGTATGTTTTTGATGTAAAGGGCGAAGAAGCGCGCTACAAGTCCGTATCTAATGAAAATGCGCATGTAAATGAGAGTGCACATGCGTCGCGCTTTTGTTGCGTTTGTCCGATCGTTTCTTTGTTTGACAATCGTCTTTTATTTTGATATACTTATAAATTGTAAAATTGTGCCGTGATCGGTGCGGTAAACGGAAGTTTGTCTATTTGCAATTCACGACAAAACAATACCAAGCGGAGCAGAATATGGAACTTATCAAAACGACATTGTTATCGGAAGGAAAAACCAAACGCATGTGGGCGACAAACGATCCGAAGTTTGCCATTGCCGAGTTTTACGACGACGCCATGTACTATCACGGCAAGCGCAAGGTCTATTTTAAAGACAAGGGCAAATTGACCAACGAAATAAACTTTGTGTTGATGAAGGTGCTGGAAGATAACAACATTCCCACCGCATTTGTGGAAAAGTATTCCGATAACAGCATGGTGGTAAAGTTGGCGGAAATGCTTCCGTTGGAAGTTGTCGTGCGAAACTATTCGGCGGGCACCATGATAGAACGGTTGGGATTGGGCTATCACGAAAAGCTCAAATATCCCGTGTTGGAACTGTGCTACAAAAACGACAGCTTGGGAGATCCCGTCATCAACGAGTATCATGCCTACGCTATGGAGTTGTGCACGCAGGAGGAGATGTCCGTAATAACCTACAACGCCATGCGTATCAACAAGGTGTTGTGCGATCTTATGAGAGAAGCGGGCATAATAGTTGCCGACTTCAAGGTGGAGTTCGGTCGCGTAAACGGTCGTTTGCTCGTCGCGGACGAAATTTCTCCCAACGTTGCGCGCTTTTGGGACAAGAACACCCTTCGCCGTATGGACAACGAGGGCAAGTCGCCCGAAGAGGAATACAAAAAGATCCTTGAACTGATAAAGCAGGTCGCTCACTGCTGAAAAAGTTTTTTGAGAGGTTGACATGAGATGTATGTACTGTGGCTGTGAGGACAGCAAGGTTATAGATTCGCGTTCTACCGATGACGGCAAGAGTATTCGCCGTCGTCGCGAGTGCACGTCCTGCGGAAGGCGTTTTACCACCTTCGAAACGATCGAAACGGTGCCCTTTCTCGTTATCAAACGGGACGGCACGCGCCAGATATACGACCGTTCCAAGGTAAAAAACGGCGTTTTGCGCGCCTGCGAGAAGCGTCCCATTTCCATGTCGGAGATCGACAGTTTGGTGGACAGGGTGGAGATGTGTTTGTACAACAGCTTGGACGAGGAGATCACCTCGCAAAAAATCGGCGATCTGGTGATGGAACAACTCAAAGAGTTGGACGAAGTTGCCTACATACGCTTTGCCGCGGTGTACCGCCAGTTCAAGGACAGCGCCACCTTTTTTGAGGAAATGAACAAAATTTTCAATACGGGCAAGGGCAAGAGGAAACGCTGATCAATGAAAAATATCGAACAGGAACTCAAACTTGTGTTGGACGAGCGCCAATACGGTATTTTGTGCGATATCGCCAATGTCGCGCCCGTGTTGCAGACCAACTACTATTTTTACGGCATGTCCCTTGCAACGGAAATGGTGCGCCTGCGCCTCAAAGAGGAAAAATGGACGTTTTGCTACAAAAAACGGCTCGCTTTGCAAAACGGCATATCCGTGTGCGACGAAAGGGAAACGGAAATAACGGAGTTCCACGCTCAAAACATGATAAGCAGAGGCGTCACGTCCGTAGAAACGCGCAAGCTGTTGGGGGTGGAAAGCGGTCCGTTGAAGTACATAGGCAACATGCAAACCTACCGAACAAGGTTCGTTTTGGAAGAATGGACGTTGGAAGCGGACAAAAATATCTATCTCGGTCGCACCGACTACGAGTTGGAGTGTGAAAACACCGACGCCGAGTCTCTTGAACGGCTCAAAAGTTACCTGTTGTACACCTTCGGTATCGACGCAATACCGTCGCTACCAAAAATAGAACGATTTGTGCAGGCGCTCAAATGAAAAAATTGCAAAAACGTTACAAATACATAATTTTCGACTTCGACGGCACCGTCAACAACACCGCGCCCGGTATCTACGCCACGTTTACCGCCGTGCTTGCCCGTTTCGGCGTGGACGCGTCGAATATCGACCTTTCACGGCACATAGGTCCGCCCTTATCCGACAGCTACACGCAGTTGGTGGGTAGCGAAAGGTGCGACGAAGCGATAGAACTTCACAAAAAGATATTTGCCGAAACGCAGGCTTATCGCAACAGCTTTTTGTACGACGGCATAACGGATGTTTTGGACAAGTTGACAAAGGCAGGGTACATACTTTCCCTTGCTTCCAGCAAGTATCAACCTCACGCCGAGGAATCCCTTGTTTACCACAACATAGGGCAATACTTTCGCTATGTGTACGGACAAACGGAAAGCAGAGGCTTCAAGAGCGAAGTGCTCAGGCAGTTGATAGAGGACAACAAATGGGACAGATCGCTGTGCCTTATGATAGGGGACACGTTGCACGACGTGGACGGTGCGCATGCAAACGGCATAGACGTCGTCGCCGTGACTTACGGCTTCGGTAAACGGGAGGAGCTGGAACAAGCCCGCCCCATAGCCTTGGTAGACAGTCCAAAAGAAATAGAGGAGTTACTTATTACATCATGACAACTCGCAAAGACTACAAAAGTTATTTCAAAAACGTCATAGTGCCTGTTTTTGTGTACGGCGCCTTTACAGGATTGGTGGTGGGCACCGTTGTGTACTTTTTCAAATGGGTAGCCGAGTGGCTGACGGAAAGCTCGACGGAAATTTACCGCTATGCGCAATCGCACATAGGTATAGGTTTTGCCGTCATGGGCGGAGCGATCGTGCTTGCCGTTGTCGCCTGGCTTTTGCAAAAGTGGGCGCCCGAAACGGCAGGCGGAGGTATCCCTCGCGCGGAGGGCGTGCTGAGAGGCTTGCTCACTTTTAGGTGGTTGCGCACAGCAATTGCGGTCATCATCAACAGCTGGATAAGCTTTTTTGCGGGATTGCCCCTCGGTAGCGAGGGACCGAGCGTGTTGCTGGGCACGTCTATCGGCGGAGGCACCTGCAAACTGCCCTTATCTCACAACAGTTGGGACAGGTATATCATGACGGGCGGTGCATGCGCAGGTTTTGCCGTTGCCACATCCGCCCCCGTGACGGGCATATTGTTTGCCCTCGAAGAAACGCACAAGCGCTTTACGCCCATGATATTTCTCATGGCGTTGAGTTCCGTTCTCTTTGGCATGACGGCGTCGGAATTGTGGACATTGGCTCTCGGAGAGCATGCGCTATCCACAGGCGCGCTGTTCAAGGTGGCGCTGGCTGATTTCACCCTCAAAGACATATGGGTGCCCGTTTTGTTGGGCGTTGCCGTTGCCCTTTTGGCTTGCGGATACAACCTTTTGGTGTTTTTTGTGGGCAAGGCGTACGACACAAAACTCAAACGCGTTCCGCAATGGGCGCGTCTGATAATAGTGTTTGTGCTTACCGCCATGATAGGGCTTATTGCCTTTGGCAATTTTAACGGAACGGACGCGTTGTTCGGCGGTGGCGGACTGATAGTGCGCTTGGCGGAACAAAAGTTCACTTGGCAGATAATATTCGTTTTGCTCGTCATTCGCTTTTTTATGATAGCCTTTTCTACGGGAAGCGGTGCAACGGGTGGCGTTTTTATCCCCATGTTGAGTATCGGCGCGTTGACAGGCGCTTTGTTGGGCAATGCCTTTGTGGCTATGGGCATGGATGAAAGTCTGTTCCCCACTGTGGTGATGCTGGGCATGTCCGCCTTTATGGGGGCGACGACGCGCGCTCCTTTGACTGCGCTGGTGTTTATGTTGGAAAGCACCTGGAATTTCAGCAACCTGTTTTACGTTGCGATAACGGTGTTTATCAGCTACTTTATCTGCGAGATAGTAAAGGTGGAACCGCTTTACGACGTGCTGTTGGAGCGAATGATCCACAAGCAAAACGGCGACAAAGAACCGAAAATAATAACGTTGACCTTTACCGTGCAAAAGGGCGCGTTTGCCGTGGGCAAGGCAGTCAGAGACGTGCTGTGGCCCGCCAACACCAAGGTGAACGAGATAGTGCGCGCTCAAAATACCCGTTTGGACGACGACGGCGAAAAGAAAATGCAGGTGGGCGACACCTTGACGGTGATAACTCAAACCTACGACGAGGTCGCCACGCGCAACGAGCTGGAAGAAATTCTCGGCAAACAGAGTTTTGAAGCCGACAAATAGCTCGCATATCCCCTGTAAAAAGGCTTCACTGCGGACTACGTCCTTGTTGCAGATTATTTTACAGGGGACATACTCGCTCCCACTGTCACAAGGTCCCCGACCGCCCACCCCTATTCGATGGTATGTATTTTTTTTGGCTCTGTGTCAAATGTTGGGGTGTAGGTATTTTCCCAACATATAATTGAATCGGTTGGATCCCTCTCTCGG
>CANQJK010000062.1 GCA_947624235.1 uncultured Clostridia bacterium
TCGATGTCCTATTTATGATGTTTAACGCGACAGTCTCTTTGAGCAAGCTCCGCCTCGCGTGTGGTCGGCCCTCGCGTGTGGTCGGCGTTAGTCTGTTACTTTCCCTATAATTTCCTTTCCTTCGATAAAGCTCGAAAAAATCGTGCCTACTTCTTCTCCGCAGGTTTGCGCAAAGCATTGTACAAGTTGAGCGGAGGGCGCAACGGTAAACTGCGCCTCGTCAAAATAGTTTTTGAGGCTTTTCCAAAACTTTGCGGAGCCGACCGTTTCGTAGACGGTGTTGAACAGCAAACTCCCCTTCACATAGGTAAAAATCACATACTCGTTGTCGTTGCGGTAGTCGTACAAGGGGCGCATGCTTCTGTCCACGTCCTCGTAGTAGCGGTTGAGCACGTCAACGTAGGTGACATATGTTTTGAGGCAACTTTGCATGTTTTGCACAAGAGGGGACGCGCCCGTGCTGTCCAGATACAGGTATGTAAGATATTCCGACAAGCCCTCGTCCATCCAAGCGTCCGTTATCTGATCGTTGCCCACCAAGCCGTAAAACCATTGATGTGCCGTTTCGTGCGCGACAGCCTCCTGATAGCTTGCGCTTTTGCTTGTTATCATCACGAGATTGGGATATTCCATTCCGCCGTAGCAAAATTCCGTTTCTGCAACGTTGTACTGGCTGTAAGGATAGGCGCCCACGTTTTTGTTGAGGAACTCCAACATACCGCACGCCGTGGCAAGGCTTGTTTCGGGTTCGGCGTCGTTGTAGTAGAAGTAGTTGACGACGGTGTTGCCGACGGTGCGACTGATCTTGTTGAATTTGGACGATATCACCATTGCAAAGTCGCGCACTGCCTCAGCGGTGTAGTTGTAGGTCACCGATCCGTTGTTGTTGTGCGCTTCCGTCAGTTCGCCCGTAGAAGCGACGGTGTATCCCTCGGGCAGAGAAATGCTTACGTTGTAGTTGGCGACGTCGCTCACAAAGGGATCGCCTATGTTGTAGTAGGGAGTTGCGCTGTAATTGCCGTTGTCCGCATGGCACAGCACGGGATACCAATTGCCGAGGTTGACGGTGTTGTCGTTGTAGCCCAAGCGGTGGTGAGTGTTGGCAAGCGTTATTGTGTAGGTAAGTTCTATTTCCGCCGACTTGTCGGGAAACAGCCCTCCTTCCGCAGGTACGGACAAAATGTCGCAATCGTCCCCCTCCACCGTGTACGCTACGGGCGTGCCGTTCACTTTGACGGAGTCGAAGGATATGTCTCCCCAACTGTCGCCGTTGGGATAGGCTTTTGCGCGGTAGACGTTGGGCACAACGGGGTTTTGTGCGTCCTCGCGGTATTGGTTAGCGTAGATGTGAAACTTTACGCTGTCAAAGCTGTTTTCGCTTCGGTTGGTAAGCGACACCGTCTGCACGGCGCTTACGGTGTGCGACGCGTCGTCGTAGCTTGCCACAATGGTGTAGTCGTCTCCGTTTTTGACGGCGTCTTTCAATTTGTTTGTCGAGCACGCGACCAAAGCAAGGCAACAGGCAACGGCAATGCACGCCGTCACAACAATGCACAATAATTTTTTCATGACATTCTCCCTTTTTTTGTGTGTATTTCTTTTAGAGTGTATGAAGGGCTTGTTGCGTTTATGCCAATCGACGCGCGCATAGATATTTTTCGCTCCTTGCGGTGTTCTCCTTGGGGACAAAAAGGCGCTGGGGCGATCGCAACAGGAGTAGCGACCATTGTCGCCGTGGGCGGGCGCATATCCGTTGAAAATTTTTGCCGTATGTGCTACAATAAAAAAGATGTTGATGTATAACTCTCAAAATAATATATATATTGCCACTTTGCAGGGCGCCAAGGTGTATTTGGGCGTGGTAGGCGAACAAACGGGCGCGCTTTGCTCTCGTGCGCGAAACGACTATGTGCAACAGACGGGCGACAAGTCCCTTCAACGCCGTCGGTATGCCGTGTGGAAGTTGTTGGAGCAGGCGCTGTGTGACGTTTACGGCAGGCGGGAGTGGCAATTCTACGCGGACGCAAACGGCAAATGGCATTGCACGGACAAGAACGTGCATTTTTCGTTAAGTCACGGCGACAAAATCGTTGCGGCGGCGCTTTGCGACCATAGCGTCGGTGTGGACGTTGCCGAAATATCCCGCTTTTCCCCCTTTGAGGGCGACGACCGTTTTGCGCAACGTATTTGTACGGATAGGGAACTTGCCCTGCCTCGCCTGCGCGAAAGGGAAACGCTTGCCCGCTTGTGGGCGAGCAAAGAGGCTATTTTCAAAGCCAAGGGCGACCGCGCCTTTGTGCCCGATAGCGTCGAAACGATCGGCGCATCCTGCGAAACGCTCTCGTTGACTCTTTGGAACGAGCAAATAGTGCTTGCCGTAGCCCATTGAGATACATTAGTAAAGGGCAATTTTTTTTAGTGAACAATTCAATTTTGTTTTCATTTTTCGTTTTAACTATTGAAACGCTCGCCTATACGATGTAAAATCTATATGTACAATTGTGTCCAGAGTATGGACAAAAGCAACCCGAAAGGGGCGATTTGTCATTTTTTGCCAAATAACGTACTTTTGGGACAAAATTTCACGCAAGATCGGCGCATAATGAAGGTGTTTTGCAAAGTATGCTTTGCAAAGGCGCAAGCGTCTTGCAGTGAAGCGACAAGTTGCGAGCGCATTGTGCATAAATATTATTGACAAATTGCGGTGTAAACGCCCGCGGGCGTTTCTTCGTTCTCCCGAACGAAGAACACATTGCCTCCCGAGCCTGTTCGGTGCGCAAATGCCTTTTGCGCAACACGGTAAAATGCGGGTTGCCGTGCAAACGCAATGTCGCAAAAAAAGCAGTTGTACGCTCAATTTGGTTTTGACGGCGCAAAAGCCGTAAAAATAAAAAAAATATAGAGGAGAAAAACATGAAAAACGTAAAAAGAATTTTGACATTGTTGGTCGTTCTTGCCATGGTTTTCGGATGTCTTTTCGCTATCGCGGCATGCAAGCCCGATGAAGACGAGGACAAAGAACCCAGTGGTGGCGATTCGGATGTTCCGACAGTTGATGGAAAGGTAACGCTGTATCTTACGGCGGAATTCGGCGAAGAACCTGCCGAATATGTTTCCATTTTCTTTTGTGGTGGCGCAAACGGCTGGTTGGACGGCACAAAAGGCGGAGAAGTTATGACAGACTCCGTTATGACGCGCCTCGGAACAACCAACACCTACTACATCCAAGTTGCTTTGGACAGCAGTGCAAGTCAGTACAACGAGTACAAAGTCGGTCTCGGCTACAACGACAAGAGCCCCTTGCCCAAAGATAAGTGGGGTATGCAAGGATATGGCTACACTTCTGACGAGTGCCCGGGCGGAATGGACAACCTTTCTTTCGAGTACGACGGCAGCGCCAAGACGGTAAACCTCGGCACTCACCACTTCAACAAAGCGGTACCCGCTCCCGAAAGAGCTAATTTCACGGTAGCCGTAAGATTTTCCAAACCTCTCGGCGAAAATGCAGAAGTGTACTTCATGGGCGCTTTCACCAACCCCGGTTGGAACGCTACGGCAGGAAAGGCAACTCTCAATGAGGACCGCACGGTGGCTACTCTTGCTCTTAACCAAATAGTTATCGCTTCCTACGAGTACAAAATTCTTGTTTGCGAAGACGTAACGCAAATCGATCCCGAACACAAAAATGACGCCGACGGCAATTTCGACGCTTGGAATGCTCTCTACAAGACCGATTATAGGAACGAGGACGGCAAACCCGTCAGAGCGTTTGTAGAGGTGAACGCAGGCGGTGGAAACCTCAGCGTATTGTTTACACGTCTCAACAAAAACGCTACCGTTTACCTTGCAGGAACAACTGCCGAGAAGGACGTTGACGATCCCGTTGCTCTCGATCTCAGTGAAGTTGTTGTTTCCGAACACAAAAACGATGGTAAAGCCGACGGAACGTATGATCGCAAGATCGACACCGTCAAAACGGTTGAAGTTACTTTCGAACTCAAGTTCGCTGCCAAACTGGAAGGCTACAATGTATACCTTGCAGGCGGAATGACCGGATGGCAAGACGGTCGTCTTCAATTGACCTCCACGGACAAAATCACCTGGACTGTCAAAGCAACGATAGACAAGAAACTTCTTGGCAAAGATGTTGAGTTTAAGGTAATTCTGAACAAGAAAGAACTCCCTGTTGGCAAAGATTTCTGGGCAAGTGACAATATCGAATACGGCGGCAACGACGGTAATGCGAAGATTACTCTTCCTACGACCGTTGACAAGAATATTTCGTTGTTCGCAACACCTCAGGCTCTTCCCGCCGCTAAATAATCAAAAGACAATTTAGTTTACACTGCTATGACGGAGTAATCCGTTGTAGCGGTGCAAACTCATTTTTAGAGAAAATCGAATTTTACCGCTTCGGCGGAAAAATATCCCGCAAGGGAAATAAAAAAAACGGAGAATTATATGAAAAAAACCTTGAAAATCATGTGCGTAGTACTTGCTATCGCTTTGATGGCGGGCGTTATATGCGCACTGGCCGCATGCGACAGCGGTAAGGTGATAATGGTGTGGGGACCTTCCGACCATAAAGACCTTTACCTTGACGCACTCAAAAAGTTCGAAAAATCCCACAAGGATCAATTGGACGGATATCACTTTGAATATGCAGGAAGCGGTGACTCAGGCGCATATTCGGCAATGAACAGAGATCCGACGACGGGCGCGGGCGTTTACACATTTGCAAACGACCAAATGGCAAACCTCAAAAACTTGGGCGCACTTGCTCCCCTTCGCGGAGAAAACCTTCAATGGTCTATCGACAACAACGATCCCGCCGCTGTGAATGCTACTATCCTCGGTGAGGACGCTAACGGCGATCCCACATATGTGGCATATCCTCTTCAAGCGGATAACGGCTACTATATGTACTACAACAAGGCCGCTTTCCGCGGTACGGCAGTGTGGAACGACGAGACGGACAGCCTCAAAGATGACTACACGTTCCGCGATCTGTATGCCGCTCTTGACCAAAAGGGCGGAGACTGGGCAAACGGACTTGTTACCTGGGCATTGGGCGACAGCTGGTATGTTTCCGGCGTGTTCTTTGCAGTGGGCGGTAACTATTCCATCACCTACAACGACAAAGGTCAACAATCCAGTTCTTCCTGCTGGTTCAGCTACACCGACAACTTGGATAACACCAAGGGTTGGGGCGCACCCAGCGATACGCTCGGTTGGGACAGCAAGTCTGCCAACTACACCGTAGGTCGCGACGCTTACGAGTGCCTCAAAAACACATTTACCAATGTGGACGGCACCGTAAACAAGCACTATTTGTATAGCGACGGCGACAAGGATCCTCTTAACGACTACATCGACGACTACACCGATCCCAACAGCGCCAATCACACAAAGAGCCCCATGGCGGCCGCTATTTGCGGAACCTGGAAGGCAAAGATACTCCAAACCAACTGGGGTGACGATTACGGCGCAACCATCCTTCCCATGTTGGAAACGGACGACGGCGAACATTTCCGTATGAAGAACTTCCGCGGATACAAACACATGGGCGTCAACCCGATGTGCGAATTTGCTCAAATTTCCGAAGAGAACCTTCAATTGCTCCACGAGCTTGCTCAATACCTTTGCAGTGAAGAATTGTGCTTGGCACGCTTCCACTCCACAGGCGCAGGCCCCGCTTTGAATGCCGCTCTCGCTAACGACGAGATCAAAAACGATCCTGCTATTTCGGCTTTGAACAGACAGTACAATTTGCAATGTGTTTATCCCACCAATTACAGCGTCGAAGCGCTTCGTGGCAAACCCATAGACAACGGACTGGGCTTCCGCGATCAGGACAGCGTTCCCGCAAACTACTGGACTCCCATTCAAAACTTCGGTAACACGTTGTTTAAGGAGTTGAACGGAGACACGCAAAAAGAAAGATTTTTGAGCGACAACTCCATCAAGCAATATCTTGCGGAGCTTCAATCGGAGATCTACACAGCCGCGCAATAATCGCGAACGAATATTTGACTGAAAAGCCAAGTGTAACATCACCTACCCCGAGCACTGGCTCGGGGTAGTGTGGTAATAAATATCAAATAAACAAAAGTTTGCAAATAAGGAGAATCTATGCGACAAATTTCATCACTGGAATATTTGTCTATGTCCCGCGTAACACGGGCGTGGTACAAATTTCTTTCGTTTTTTGCAGGGATTCCTCGCGCCATAGGCAAATTTTTCCGCTCTTTGCCGTCAAAGTTTGCCGCACTGGGCAGAAAAATAGGCGACATGTTTGTCGGAGTGTGGGACGCAATACGCTACGGCAACTGGAAAACGCGTTTGTCCTTGCTGTTTTGGGGGACGGGCTGTTTTGCCTATCGCCAGATTGGCAGAGGTATCATCTACCTGCTGTATGAGATATTGTTTGTGTTGTTTATGGCTTTCTTCGGCGCCGAGTACCTTGGAAAATTGGGTACGTTGGGTACCGTCGAAACGCAGGAATTGCCCAGCGGTTTCAAGATAGTCGGAGACAACTCATTCGCTATTTTGTTGTACTCGATGCTTACTATCGTGGTAATAGTGTTTACCGCGGTGGTGATGCTCAAATCGTTGAAAGACGCCTACAACAATCAGCTCGGCTATTCCATTGCACAGCGCGCCGCCACAATGAAGGACGACGTGGGACAACTTCTCAACCACAAGTTCCATTTGACGATATTGGCTTTGCCCAGTTTGACGCTTGCGCTGTTTACCATTGTTCCGTTGATGTTCATGATCTTGGTAGCATTTACCAACTTCAACCGCAACACGTTGCCTCCCGAACACCTGTTCAGTTGGGTAGGGTTCGACAACTTTACCGCAGTGCTCACGGGACAAGCAAAGGGACTCAGTCAAAACGCCGCCAAGTGGAGCTACACATTCTGGACGATACTCTTGTGGACGTTGGAATGGGCAGTGTTGGCTACGGTGTCCAACCTGATTTTGGGCATGATCCTGGCGTTGGTGATCAACAAAAAGAGCATCAAGCTCAAAAAGTTTTGGCGTACATGCCTTGTGACCGTTGTCGCCGTTCCGCAATTTATATCGCTGTTGCTTGTTTCCAAAATGTTCTTGTCCAACGGCGTTATGAACACGATACTCGGTTACCTTGGGTTGGAACCCGTGCGGTGGATGAACGGATCTACCAACCTAACAAAAGCAATGGTCGTTATCGTCAACCTTTGGGTAGGAGTTCCGCACACGGTGCTTACCTGTACGGGTATTTTGATGAATATCCCGGACGACCTGTACGAGGCGGCCAAGATAGACGGCGCAAATCCCGTCAAAATGTTTACAAAAATAACTTTCCCCTACATGATGTTCGTTCTCGGACCGAGTCTTATCACAACGTTCGTAGGCAACATCAACAACTTCAACATCATCTTCCTTTTGACAGGCGGTTCTTCGGGTATCCCCAACGCCAAACTGGCAAGCAGCGCGGGCGACGTGGACTTGTTGATAACCTGGTTGTACAAACTGACCGTCAACGACTCGCAGTACGACATCGCCTCCGTCATAGGTATTTTGATATTCATAGTTGTAGCCTTCTTCTCGCTGGTTGTTTACTCGCGGATCGGCTCCGTTAAGAACGAGGAGGATTTCCAATGATAAGCTTGCTTTCTCTCGCAAAATCATCGGCTATCGCTATCGGAATAGTTCTCGGCTTGATAGTCGTCGCGCAAATATGCTATGTGGTGTATTTGTGGAGATCCCGTTCTAAATACAGCCCCGCAAGGGTAAGCACACGCAACGTGTTGCATGTAAGCCCGGGAAGATTTTTCAACAGTCATCGCAGAAGCGCCAAAAACGCTATCATCGATACGTTTATTTACCTGATGCTCATCGTTATCAGCGTGGTGTGGGTGTTCCCCTTTTTCTACCTGATCTTGACCTCTTTGCGCGCAGGTACGTTTACCGCTTCTACGCTGTGGCCCAAGCAATTTACCTTTGACAACTTTGTGTGGCTGTTTACCGACAAGGAGTACAACTTCCTCAATTG
>CANQJK010000063.1 GCA_947624235.1 uncultured Clostridia bacterium
GCGCCATAAGGAGCTCGAATCCCTAACCTTTGGTTCCGTAGACCAACGCTCTATCCAATTGAGCTAATGGCGCATATCCAATTGAGCTAATACTCCGCTTCGCTTCGTGGCGTTCGCAACTTCGTCGCTCGGCTGAGGGCGCATATTCAATTTGCTAACATATTATACAGCGCGCAAGCAAAATTGTCAACGATTTTGCACAAATAACCTCAATGCACATTGCAGTAATTGCGGTCGCAGTTGACAAAAGATTGTCTCGGGTGTACAATTGACAAGAGGTTTATATGATACTGTACAAAAACGGATCGGTACTTATTGGCGACAGACTGGTAAAAACGGATATAGTTGCCAATCACGGCAGAATAATAGAAATATCTCCCGAAATCGTTGCGGACGAACAAACGGAGGTTGTGGACTGCACTCACCGCTACATTTTGCCTGCGCTTATCGACTTGCACACGCACGGAGCCAACGGTTACGACTTCAACACCGCCGACAAAGAGGGGATAAAAAAAATTTTGGAGTTTTACATAGCGCACGGAGTGGGCACGGTGTTTCCAACGCTCTACCCCGACACAGACGACAATTTGTGCCGTCAGTTGGCGTTGATTGCCGAGTTATCCAAAGAATATCCCGAAATCAAAGGCATAAACCTCGAAGGACCGTTTTTGTCTCCCGAACGATGCGGAGCCATCCCCAAAGAGCTGTTGCAAAAGCCCTCTATGGACAAGTTCGCGTCCTATCAAAGGAGCGCCGAGGGCAAAATAAAACTGATGACCGTAGCGCCCGAACTGCCCAACGCATTGGAATTTATCTCCGAAGTGTCGGATAGCAAGGTTACTGTTTCGCTTGGACACAGCAATGCCGACGGAGAAACCGCTCTCAAAGCGCTCAAAGCAGGCGCAAAAAGTTTCACTCATTGGGGAAACGCCATGTCTCAAACGGACAGGCTGGATCTCGGCATGGCGGGTGCGGGCTTGTTGAGCAATGCCTATTGCGAAGTAATATTCGACGGCAAACACATAGACGAAAACGTTGCGCGGTTGGTTGTAAAGGCAAAGGGCGACAAAGTTATCGGCATAACCAACAGCACATCGGCAACGGGTTTGGGAAACGTAGAATATTCGTTCTGCGGACAAAAAGCGACCGTTGTAAACGACGATTCTTTTGTTAAAGGCACGCACGTTCGCGCAGGAAGCACGTTGGACGCTTACAAAGGACTTGCCAATACCGTCACCATGTGCAACATGTCTCTTACCGACGCGCTTAAACTTTGGACGGAAAACCCTGCCAAGTTGGTGGGACTGAGCGATTTGGTGGGCACAATAGCCGTAGGCAAACATGCCGACTTTATTTTGTTCGGCTGACGCACTCCCTTGTATTAATACTCACAGCGCACAACAAACTACGCGATATTTGTTGCCCCTACGCATGGCGTCTTGCTATAACGTTCCAATCGTTTGTCGCTTGACTTGCCTACATACTTGTTGAATGGTTTGCCAATCACAGTGCGCGCCCAAATCAACACACTAAAAAATTTTTAACAGTATTCTTCTGTCGGCTTACTTGTAATAAGCCGATGTTTTTTTGATGGACATCTATATGTTCTGCATCATGTTTCAACCGTTCGGAGAGAGGGGTTTTGAGGCGGGGGAGGAGTTAAAAACAGGTTTTCAAAACTTTGAGGACGCTATCAAATTGGGTGGCGCAATATTCCAATTCCTTTAAGCTTTTGCTCACTTCGCAGTCTGCCAACATCGACGGCGTTTCAACAAGCGACCTTTGCAGGTTGTATTGTAGCCAGGCGAGTTTGGAACTCATGTTTGCATAAACAAGGTCGGCGTAATTTGTGCATAGCTTGCCCCTGTACACGTCAACATAGCTTTTTACCAAAGTTTCAAATTTGCGCAGATCCAAATTTTCCACATCTCCTCCCGACCAATACCAAGCAACCTGCACAAGTTCCGACGTCGGGTTGACTAAACCGCTTGCTTCCCAATCTATGATATAAGGAGTAAAACTTTGCCACATGACATTTTTGCGGTCGAGGTCCCTGTGGCTGACGACCAACACGTCACTCAGAACGTTTGTCGCTTCGGCGGACTTTTTGCTTAAATTTATCAGTAAATTTGTGCTGTTTTGCAAATTTTGCGCATATGACTTGTCTTTTTCCCTTGCAAGCGGAACATAACTTGCAAAGTCGAACACCGCCTGTTCATTTTGAACATCGTGATTGGGCAAATCAAAAAATTTTATATTGTGGATGTTCGCCAGCGTATGCCCCATAACCTCGCAATGCTCCACCGTCACTTGTTCGGAGTTTAGCGTTTGTCCGTTTAGCCAATCGAAAATCATAAAAAAGCTATCTTCTACTTTTAGCACGACCTCGCCGTTTAATTGTAACGCGCAAACGGCATTTACTCCATTTTGCTTGGCAATGCGCGCTATTTTTTCGGATAAGACAAAATTGCCATACGCCTCTTTTTTGCGCATTACGGCATGGTCGAGCTCCTTTACTGCAAACGTTGCTCTATCGGTGCCGACTTTGTACATATTGTGGGACAGTCCGCCCAAAACTTGTTGTATTTTAGTTACCTGTAACCCCAAATTGTTTTGCAAAATCAAGGTTTTCAATTTTTCTTCTATATTCATTTTTCAACCCCATGTGCCCTTTTTGCCTTTTTCATAGTAAATATTGCACGGTCAAGCAACAACATCGGCGGTAAAATTTTGCAAGATATTTATCATATCCTAAATAGCCACGTCCGTTTGCGTTTTGCGTTCGACAAAGTTTTGGTGCAACACGCTCAACTGAAATTTGTTGAATTTTCCGTTTCTATAAACCACTTTGTATAATGCTCATCTACCGACGAACCGCCGTGAGAAAATTTCAAAACGAATTTGTTCCAAAACTTGACGGCTCGGATGTTTTCCGATCTTGTTGAGAATGAAAACCTGCCACCAAAAAGTTCCGTTATTCGCGTTGCAAAATCAAGGGCGTTGTTGTCTTTTCTGAATTCGGGAAGAACATAAAATTCCGCGATCTCGTGATGTTTCGGTTCCAATTCTCTAACCAATGCCAAACCGACAAATCGACCGTCTATGCTAAACAGAAAGGGATATCTGCCTATTTCTTGCCAATAGCAATCATACCACTTGTAAATCGGTGTTCCTTGTTCATCCATAATTATTGTGGGATCGAACCGAGACAATTCGACAAGGTAGTCCAAAAAATATTTTCTCAATTTTTCTTTTTCGTTTATGGATACCAATTGTATGCTCCTCATTGTTCCTCCAACTCAAACCAAGCAAAACGTTGACGTGGCAAATTTTATATGATATTTTGTCCGACTTTTGGGTTCGCTTCGTTTGCGATGCGTTACATGCGTATCGATCGCTCAAATTCCGTTTTGACACAGAAGCGTACCGCATTTCGTCTACTGCAACAGCCCGACATTTATTATAGAACACTACTTTTTCGCCACCATATTGCTTGTTTTTATATAACAGATTGTATCACACACAGTAACTGTTTTCAAGCATAAATGCTATTTTGCACTGTGAAGAGTGCTTGCACATACAGATATTTATATAAAATACTCAACATATACCGCAAAGCTTCCATAGCGCCAACGCAGTTGCAAGGCGTACGGTCAAATGCTTCGTGGGCGTTGGGGCGGAGGGCAAAGACGGGATAAGCAAGCGCGCTATGCCATGAGCGTGCATGCGACGATCAAGCATATGACAGACCTACATGCGGAGCGCGGGCGGACAATGCGCGGTAATTAAGCAATCGACTGCCTTGTGGGCGGTAGGAACAAAAAAAGAAGCCCCGAAATCGAGGCTTCTTGTTCCTTTATTTGCAGAGGAGCAAATATTGGGTAAATTGTGTTATTAGGCTTCCTTGCAGAACAATGCTTGAGTTATCTCAAAGCTACCTGCGTTACCGGGAACAGACTCCATGTCAAGGAATATTCTGAATTCCACAACACCGCTCAATCCGGAAACATCAATGGTAATTGTCTGTTCTTCACCTGTCAAGAGACCTTCGTCCCCGGTGTTGCCTTCAAATTTCTTTTCGGTGTTGCCAACCTTGATTATAGCGGTGTGACCTTCCAAACCCTTGAAGGTGATCGTGATATGATCGTAGCCACCTTCGCCGAGATCGATCCAAGCGAGAATGCTGTCCCAACTACTCACGGTGTAAGTGATAGTTGTTTTGCCGTTTTCGTATTTGATATCGTTGCGTTTGCCATCTTTGACCGCACCAACCAAAAGTCCGTTAGCGTCAAAATCTTTTGACGTGTCGGCTTGTCCTGCAACATACATAAATTGAGCCTTGCGAACTTGAATTTCACCGGCGGGATCGCCATCATTGAAACCGCCATAAATACGTATGGTTGCATCTCCTGTTCTCGGTTTATCAAGAGGAATAGCTACCGTTTGCCATTCGCCTGTGAATTTGCCGAGTTGTCCGGGGTTAGCTTCAAAATGCGCTTCGGTTTTCACACCGTCAATTTCTACACTGAGAATACCGACTGTATTAGCCGTGCCCTTTACTTCCCAAAGAACATAGTTCAAGGGAGAGCCTTCGATCTTGGCTGTCGTAGTGGCGGCCGCCCAACCGTTTCCTGCAATATAAGAAAGTGTGTAAACATCCACATTGTTTTCTTTAACAGGTTCAGGAATTGTCCAATGATCATTGCCGTCAGCATCTTTCCAACCAGAATTGAAACTGTTGATCAAATCGTTGGGATAGGAGCCACCCTCCGGTTGAGGTTCAGGTTTTACTTCGTCTTTGCTGAATTCGATGCTGTAAATCGTGAATTCGCCCTTGAGTTGCTGGTTACCTGCGCCAACGAAGAACAATACTTGAAGATCGGAAGTCCAATCTATACCGGTGAGACCGCTGATATCGAACACCTCGGTTTGCTTTTCGCCGGTAAATGGCTTGGCGCACTCTTTTTGGTTGTAGAGTTTTACCATAAAGTCAACATCTTTGGGACCTTGTACCGTGACTGTAAGCGACTTCATGTCTTTAAGAACGTCACCCTTTATATAGGTCATCATGTAAGTCCAAGAGAAGTTACCTTTGTCGTACTTGACACTAACAGAGCCGTCGTCGTTGGCAACAGGCGTGTACACGCCGGCGTCATTGCTGAACCACTCGGTGCCGACTTTGCCGTCAGCCTCGGTGATCTCCTTTGCGGTGTACATGGGTTTAGCCTTTTCTGTGGAGAACTCGGCAGATACGATGGTGAAGTCGCCTTTCGCGGAGCCGACACCCGTTTGCCAAATAACGCGAATGGTATTTTGAGCTTGTGCTTCGGATATTTTGTCCGTCTTGGCAAAGGTGTGTGCCCAATCTTCTGTGGGTTCGCCTTGTTCATTAGTAGCTTTTGCTTGCGTGAAGCCTGTGACGTCCACTTCGATGGTAAACTCTTGATCGTTCTCGGGAACAGTAGCCTGGACCTCTTTGAAGTCGAAGGGCTTAACAGCGATCACTGTGCCTTTGGGCGCCTTGACTGTGAGTTTGAAGGACTGGAAACTGCTCATCGTTGTGGGATCGCTGTCTACAAACGCCAACAGAGCATTGTACCAATATTCCTGATGGTTCTTTCTCTCGCCGTGAACGGTGTAGCTACCGTCTGCGTTTTTAGCGTCTACTTTGTAAATGCCACGACCGTCATCGTACCAGCCTGCGTTTACCGTTGTTGCATCAGAGGTGATGTGGTTCCAAGCCGCTGTTTCGGGCAGGGGATTGGGCGCGGGCAGTTGGTAAGCCGTAGCACGGTTTTCCTCGTTGATCTCGCGGTCGGTGAGGTACATCTCGGAGATGGTGACCTTTCCTGTTACGCTTGTCCATCCGCCATCGGCAAACAGTATGATGCCGTTTTTGCTGGCAAGATCATAGTCGGAAACGTCGATCTCGTAAGTCTTTTCCGTAGAGGAAAGTTCAAAGTTGAATTCTCTTGCGTTGTCGCCATCGCCGAATTTGACATTGAACGTGCTCCAATCGGCAGTTGTAGTCATAGAAGCTGTCAAAACGAAGGTTTTGAAGGCTTCCTTATCTGCCTCTTCGGCGCCGAAGGGACCGTCTACGCGTTGGTAAGTATCTGTTTTGGTGTATTCCAAAACAAGTTTGCCGTCGTTGGTGTTGATCTTGTAGATATCACGGTCACCGTTTCTCCACAGGGATGCATTTTTCTCTATGAAATCCCAACGGACTTCTTTGTCTTTGTTGCATGCTACAACAAGGACAGCAGAAAGGACCATGACCACGCTCAACAAAACAGCGAGTGCAATTTTCTTTGCTTTCATAGTTTTTTCTCCTTTTTATTTTTATTTTTTGTATATTCAATCGGCAAAGCCGAATTGATACCTTTGTGGTAATTATGTGCAATTTTGCCCAAAAAGCGCGTTAGCGTTTGAGCAAGGTTTCTTCGGTGTCGTAGTCGAACAGCTGAATGTGTTGCGTATCCACATAGAGGGTGACTTTGTCCTCCTGCTCTACTCTGCAACGAGAACCGCCACGCACCACTATCTCGCTGTCGGTGCCGTCGATGAAGCAGTAGATCAACGTTTCGTTACCAAGTTTTTCGGTAACGTTGACCGTTGCCTTGATAGTAGCGTCGGGATAACGCTCTGCCCATTCCTCGCCGTAATGAACGTCTTCGGGACGAACGCCCAAAACAAACTGGCGCTTGTTTACTTCCTCTACGGTGAGACGCTTGACGGTTTCGGGGTGGATGAGCAGGCGATTGCGACCTATACGAGCGTAAAGTTTGCGATCCTTGTCCTCGCCCTCTTCCTCCATGGTAACATCGAGGAAGTTCATCTGCGGTGTGCCGATAAAGCCCGCGACAAACTTGTTGGCAGGGTAGCTGTACAGATTGTCGGGAGTGTCTACCTGCTGAATGAGTCCGTCCTTCATAACTACGATACGAGTACCCATGGTCATTGCCTCTGTTTGGTCGTGGGTGACGTAGATGAACGTTGCTTGCAGTTGATTGTGCAACTTGATGATCTCCGTACGCATTTGCGTGCGCATCTTGGCGTCCAAGTTGGAAAGAGGCTCGTCCAACAGGAACACCTTGGGATCGCGCACTATCGCGCGCCCGAGGGCAACACGCTGGCGCTGTCCGCCTGAAAGATTTTTGGGTTTACGGTCGAGGTAATCTTCCAAACCCAGTATCTTTGCGGCCGCTTTTACCTTTTGCTCGATCTCCTTTTTGGGGACCTTTCTGAGGCGCAAGCCGAAAGACATGTTTTCGAACACCGTCATGTAGGGATACAGCGCGTAGTTTTGGAACACCATCGCTATGTCTCTATCCTTGGGTTCTACGTTGTTGACGCGTCTGTCGTCGATGTACAGATCGCCTTCGCTGATCTCCTCCAACCCTGCGATCATCCTCAATGTGGTGGATTTGCCACAGCCCGAGGGACCTACGAATACGACGAACTCTTTGTCGTGTATTTCAAGGTTGAAGTCGTGGACCGCACGGACTCCGCCGGGGTACACCTTTGCAATGTTTTTGAGTGATATGTTTGCCATTTG
>CANQJK010000064.1 GCA_947624235.1 uncultured Clostridia bacterium
GCGTTGCGTGGAGTTGTGTCGTCAAAGCGGTTTCGAGGCGGTAAACGCCTCCGCAACGGTGATATGTCAGCAACCCAGACTTGCCCCCTATATCGACGCAATGCAAATCAAATTGGCGCAGATCCTCGACGTGCCCCCCTCCTGCGTGAACATTTCCGCCACCACAACGGAACGCCTTGGAGCATTGGGCAACGGCGACGGGATAGCCTGCGAGGCAGTGACGCTCATACGAACGATCCGACCAAACGCAAGTCGGTTGGGTTGACTAACGCAACCTACCCCAAGGCGTCGCAACTCGCCTTTGACATTACCACCCGCACAAACAGTGTGGGCGGTTTTGCTGTCTGGCGTTTGCTCCTTTCCCCATCAAATCTACTGGATTTGATGGGGTGCCCCGAAGTTTGCCCTCGTTGCAGATTATTTTACAGGGGATACACTCGCTCCCACTGTCACAAGGTCGAGACAATTTTTGACTTGCTGATTTTGATTATAATGTTTTTTGCTTATCATTTGGGTACCGCCGTAAGGTAGGGACAAATTTGGACTTACTTGTTTTGGGTACAGTGCCCCGCAGTTCGCACGGCATGTTCATGACGTGTGCACAATAGCGGTGGGGCAAAACATGGGATATACGCAAAAACGACTTGTATCAATTAGTTCAAGTCGTTTTTCTGCTCTTTGTCCTGTCACATATGCGCCCGAGTGCCCGTTCGATGTCTGTGGCGACTATCGCGTTGCATACGTCACGTCGCGCGGGCGTAACGTGCGATCGAACCGTTCCCCACACGTCGGCGTTTATTGCGAATACTTGGCAAGCAGGCGTTTCAGTGTTTCGAGGTGCAGTTGTTCGTCCAAAGTTATGCGTTGGATGATCGCCGACACATCTTCGTTTTTTAGCACAAACAGCATTTTTTGGTATTCGGATATGGCGTTCATTTCGCCCTGTATGTCGTCCATTATCATTTTGACGGGAGCGGTGGCGCGGGACACCTGCGAGGCGTTGTAGAAAACCTCGGTGTTGGGGCACTGTATGTAGCGGGGCGGTACGCCCAATTTGAGCATAGATTTTCCCAGCAGGTCTATGTGCGACATTTCCGCCAGTGCAATAGACATCAGCGTGTCGGCGTCCTCCTTGTCTGTGCCTTCGAAATAGAATCGGTGAAAAACATATTGCAACGTTGCCGTCACCTCACCGCGCAGTGTGGCGTAGGCGAAGGAAATGATGTTTCCCGCTTTGACGTCTCGGCAAAGCTTGTCGGTAGAGGGGTAGGGTAGATCCATTATCAGCGGTTTCAAATTGTCTCCTTTTGCTTGTAGTGTATGAAGCATCGCCCTTTTGTGTCAAACAAATCTTTTGATACATACAGTGCAATATGAGCACTCTTTCCGTTACGTTGATAGTAAAAAACGAAGAAGATCATCTTGCCCGACTGTTGCCCATGTTGGGCTTTGCCGACGAGGTGATAGTGGTGGACACTGGTTCCGACGACGGCACGACGTCCGTTGCGAAAAAGCACAATGCAAAGGTGTTCAACTTTCCTTGGTGCGACGACTTTTCCAAGGCGCGCAATTACGCGATAAGCAAAGCGCGGGGCGACTATGTGATGTGGTTGGACGCAGACGACACATTGCCTCAAAAAACGCAAAATGCGCTAATGGGGTGGAAAAACTCCGCTCCCAAGGCGGATATGTACTGGCTTCGGTATCAAATGCAGGGGCAGTTTTCCTTTTGGTTTTGGCGAGAGCGCATAGTGAGGCGGTGCGCGCAATGCAAATTTAAGGGGTTTTTGCACGAAGTCATTTTGCCATTCGGACAAAGCCTGTATCTCGACCTCGACATAGTGCACAGTCCCTCCGCGTCGCACGGCGAGCGCAATCTCGGCATTTACCGCAACGCCTTGGCAAAGGGAAAGCGTTTTTCCCTTCGTGACAGGTACTACTTTGCCCGCACGCTCGTAGAAAACGATCTTTACGACGAGGCGGAGCCTATCTTGCGCAAATTTGCACAAAACAAAGGCGCTTTTGTTGCGGACAGAGCGGAGGCGTACAAACTTTTGGCGCGATGTGCGTTGAAAAATTCTTGTCCCGAACGCGCTCTCCGCTATTTGTCGCAAAGCACGTCGATTTTTCCTCCCGACGCGGAAACCTGTTGTCTGTTCGGGCAGTGTTTTTTCGATACAAAGCGGTACGCACAGTCGGCAAGTTGGTACACTTTTGCCATCAACGCAACGTCGGAGGGATGTTTCGTCAACGGATATTACAAGGAGTTTTTGCCCTGTTTGCAATTGAGCGTGTGTCTGTGGATATCGGGACGGAGGGAGGAAGCGAAAAAATATCACCTAAAAGCCCAAAAGATATGCCCCTCGCACCCGACAGTGGCGTACAACGACCGATTTTTCCGTGACGAGTAGTTGCGCCTCGCTGTTTTTGCAAATTTGTCGCGCGAGTACGAGCAACAACTTTGTGCAGTTGATGTGCCTTGTCACAAGTTTTTTGCAAGTTGTCGCGCGATAAACAGCGTCGAATAATGTCGAAAAACGACGGGCAATGTAAAATAAATCAAATTTATCAATTCATAAAATTTAACGATAGTTGCGTTTTGCATTAGTACTTGACACTTTTGACATAAAAAACTATAATTGTATCGGTAAAGGTTGGCGTTTTTTGGGAAACGCCGACAGCCCAATATCAACAAAAAGGAGCAAAACGATGAACAAAAAAAGCATCAAAGACGTAAACGTAAAGGGTAAAAGGTGTTTGGTACGCGTAGACTTCAACGTCCCCATGAAGGACGGAGTCATCACCGACGAAACGCGCATAAAGGGCGCATTGCCCACCATCAAGTATCTGATGGAGCAGGGCGCAAAGGTAATACTTTGTTCGCACCTCGGCAAGCCTCACAACATTTTCACGCCCAACTTCAAGCTCAACAAAAAGGAAAAGGCAACTCTCGACGCTCTGCCCGAAAGCGAGCGCGCCCAAGCCAAGGAGCAGTTGGTAGCAAAGGCGTTGAAGGACGACGTCAAAAAATTTACTCTCCGTCCCGTTGCGGATAGGCTAAACGAGTTGTTGGACGGCAAAGTGACGTTTGCCACCGACATCGTGGGCGAGGACGCCCAAGCCAAGGTTTCCGCGCTCAAAGAGGGAGAGGTCGTGCTTCTCGAAAACACCCGTTTTGACGCGGGCGAAGAGGGACGCGACGAGGAATTTTGCCGTAAGCTCGCCCAATTTGCGGATATCTACGTCAACGACGCTTTCGGAACGGCGCACCGCTCGCATGCCAGCACTGCGGCCATTGTGGAATACGGTTTTGTCAAAACTGCCGTGTGCGGATTTTTGATCGAAAAGGAACTTTCCGTCATGGCGGACGCGTTGGAGCACCCCGTGCGTCCCTTTGTCGCCATTTTGGGCGGAGCAAAGGTAAGCGACAAACTCAACGTCATCAACAATTTGTTGGAAAAGTGCGACACGCTCATCATTGGCGGAGGCATGGCATACACATTCCTCAAAGCGCAGGGCTACGAGATAGGCAAATCGCTGTTGGACGCGGAAAAATTGGACTACTGCCGTGAAATGCTTGCAAAAGCCAAATCCGAAGGCAAGCGCATCGTTTTGCCCGTGGATACGGTCACTATCCCCGAGTTCCCCAGCCCCATCGACGCGCCCGTGCAAACTTCCGTGGTAGACGTGGAGCACATTCCCGCCGATTGCGAAGGCGCGGATATCGGACCGAGATCGCGCGAGTTGTTTGCTCGTATCATCAAGGAAGCAAAAACGGTCATTTGGAACGGACCTATGGGAATATTCGAAAATCCCACTCTCGCCGAGGGCACTAACGCCGTCGCCAAGGCAATGGCAGAAAGCGACGCAACCACGATAATCGGCGGAGGAGACAGCGCGGCCGCAGTTACTCAATTGGGTTATGCAGACAAGATGTCCCACGTTTCCACAGGTGGCGGAGCAAGTCTCGAACTGTTCGAGGGCAAAGTGTTGCCCGGTATCGCCTGCCTCAACGAAAAGTAAAATGAAAAACGCGCTTTTCAGTTACATAGGCTCGGATATATCCGTGTACACCCACGGTAGCGATTGCTATTCCGAGGGCATTTTGAAAGAGGTAACGGACAGCGTTCTCGTTTTGGAAACAACGGGACGCGACGCCAAGGTGATATTTATACCTTTGAGCCAGATCGTCAAGATAGTGGCAAAAAAATCTACCATTTGACGAAACAAACGCGTCGGTGCGCCTAAATGTTTTTTGAGGGCGCGTCTACGCGCAAACGGACGTCAAAAACACAAAAATATTTCATTGGGGCAAAAACTATGAAAAACAAAATTATTGCAGGAAACTGGAAAATGAACAAAACTCGCGCCGAGGCGGAACAACTCATCACGGAGCTTGTCCCCCTTGTCGCCGACACCGTAAACACCGTCGTCATCTGCGTGCCCTTCACCGATCTGTGCACGGCTGTTACGCTTACAAAGGGCACCAACATCCACGTCGGCGCGCAAAACTGCCACTGGAAGGAGTCGGGCGCCTTTACGGGGGAGATAGCCCCCTCCATGCTCAAAGAGTTGGGCGTAGAGTACGTCGTTATAGGACACAGCGAACGCAGGACGTACTTCGGCGAAACGGACGCAACGGTGCTTGCGCGCACAAAGGCGGCGCTCAACGCGGGGCTGAAACCCATTGTGTGCATCGGCGAAACGTTAGATGAACGCAACGGCGGACGCATGGAAGAGGTGCTTACCCGTCAGGTGTCAGAGGGCTTCAAGGATATTTCTCCCGACGAGATCAAAAACATTGTCGTCGCCTACGAGCCTGTGTGGGCAATAGGCACGGGAGTTACGGCAACGGACGAGCAAGCAAACGAGGCTATCAAGTTTGTGCGCAAACTGTTTGCCGACAAGTACGGCAAGCATATCGCCGACGAGTTGTACATTCAGTACGGCGGAAGCATGAACGACGGCAACGCCAAGGGGTTGCTTTCCATGTCCGATATAGACGGCGGTCTGATAGGCGGAGCAAGCCTTGTAAGCGCCAAGTTTGCGGCGATAGTGCACGCTCACGAGTAAATTTTTACGGCAACGGACGCAAAGCCCCAAGGGGCATGCGTATGTGCGTTCAACGGGACGCAAAGGTGAAATATGGAAAAAAAATTAACTGCATTGATAATAATGGACGGCTACGGCTTGTCCAAGGAAGAAAGGGGTAACGCAATCGGCACCGAATGCTCTCCCTTCATTCACTATCTCATGACAAATTATCCCACGACCACCCTCAACGCAAGCGGTTTGGCGGTGGGACTGCCCGAAGGACAAATGGGCAACAGCGAGGTGGGACACCTCAACATCGGCGCGGGGCGCGTGATATATCAGGATCTTACTCGCATAAGCAAGTCCATCAAGGACGGCGACTTTTTTGAAAACTCGGCGTTTCTCGACGCGATAGCCTCCGCCAAGAAAAACGGCGGAAAGTTGCACCTCATGGGGCTGTGCTCCGACGGCGGAGTGCACTCTCACCTGACGCACCTGTTTGCGTTGGTAGAACTTGCTCAGCGTCAAGGGCTGGACAACGTGTACATCCATTGCTACATGGACGGGCGTGACACGCCTCCCACAAGCGGAGCGGGCTATGTCGAGCAATTGCAAAACAAGCTTGCCGAGTTAAATTTCGGCAAGGTGGCTACCGTGTGCGGACGTTACTACGCAATGGACCGCGACAATCGTTGGGACCGCGTGGAAAAGGCGTACGACATGCTCCTCGGCAAGGGCGAAAACACCGCGACGGATCCCGTTTGCGCGTTAAAGGACAGTTACGAACAGGGCGTAACGGACGAATTTGTGCTTCCCACCGTCATTACGGAGGAGGGCAAGCCCGTTGCTACGATAGAAAACGGCGACAGCGTCATTTTCTTCAATTTCCGTCCCGACCGCGCTCGCGAGATGACTCGCGCCTTTACGCAGGCGGGTTTTGACGGTTTCAATCTGCACGGACGCGCTCGCAAAGTGCATTGGACGTGCATGACGCAGTACGACGAAAAATTCAGCGGTGTAGACGTCGCCTACCGACCGGAAACGTACTCTAACACTTTGGGCGAATATCTTGCCAAGTTGGGCAAAACGCAATTGCGCATTGCCGAAACGGAAAAGTATGCTCACGTCACGTTTTTCTTCAACGGCGGAGTGGAAGCCCCCAACGAAAACGAAAGCCGTATCCTCGTTCCCTCTCCCAAGGTGGCAACCTACGATCTGCAACCGCAAATGTCAGCGGAGGAAGTGTGCGATCGCGCCATCGCCGAGGTGGAAAAGGGCAAGTTCGACGTCATGATACTCAACTACGCCAACTGCGACATGGTGGGGCACACGGGCGTTATCCCCGCTACGGAAAAAGCCGTTGCAACGGTGGACGAGTGCGTCAGACGGTTGGTGGAGTGCATTTTGTCCAACGGCGGACGCGCCTTTGTCACGGCAGACCACGGCAACGCGGAAAAAATGTTGGACGAACAGGGCAGACCGTTCACCGCCCATACCACCAACAAGGTGCCCTTTATACTTGTAGACGAAGAGCTTCGTTCCAAGGCGTCGCTTGTGTCGGGAGACTTGTGCGACATCGCTCCCACAATGCTTTACACAATGGGGCTGGATATACCTGCCGAGATGACGGGCAAAGTTTTGCTGACCGTCAAGAAAGGTGTGCTGTAATATCCCCTGCGAAAAGGCTTCACGTCGGGCTTCGCGCTTTGTAACGCGAATTAGACACATATAATGCTCGCATATCCCCATCAAAACGGCTTCGCTTCGTGCTACGCACTCGTTGCAGATTGTTTTGATTGGGGATATACGAGCGATTTGTATTTCACAGTCATTTCATTTTTTTTATCGGTTTTGGCTCTTTGCCCTCGTTGCAGATTATTTTGCAGTGGATACACTCGCTTTGGGTAGAATAAGGTCCCCGACCGCCCGCCCCTATTCGAGGAGATATATTTTTCTCGCTACAATGGAGTTGGTGCAGATACGGGACATTTTGGGAACTACTGGTTTCGGTGCATTGCCTTTTGTCGATTTTGGGAGACAGTTGCGCCTTTTATGTTGCATGTACATAACACAATTCGCGTTTTGCGAAGATTTAGCATATTTTAATGTTGTTTTTTTCATTTTTTGGGTTCATTTGCTTTACTAAACGGCATATAACGTGCTAAAATACTCTAAATTACAATTTTTTTACGGCAAAAGGGTTGCTCACAAACTGTGGAAGTTGCTTTTTTGTTAATGTTAATTGTAAGTAAAAACCTAATAGGAGGGAAATTATGAAACTGACAAAAAGGCTTATCCTTGCAGTACTGTGCATAGCGCTTGTGCTGACAAGTACCTTGTTGGTAGTTACCGCCTGCGATCAGGAAGAAACAGGTTTCAAGGTAACTGTCGCAGAATACGATAACCAACAAGGAACCGTGTCCGTAAGTTCTCCCGCAGAGGGAAAACTGTACGACAACGGCGAAAAA
>CANQJK010000065.1 GCA_947624235.1 uncultured Clostridia bacterium
CGAACCAATCGCGGGCTACGACTACCCTTGTTGAGTTCGGATTATTTTGATTTGGTGGAGATAGCGTGAGTCGTCTCCCACGCAGTGGGAGTAAGCGGAGCAACTTTGCAAAAGTTGCGGAGGGCTACATATTTCGTTTTCACGCTATCGGAACGTACACGGCAACAAGCAAAAAGGAGGCAATGGAAAGGAAGCACCTTGTGTGCTTCCTTTCCATTGCAACTAATAAGCGATGTTGCCGTGCTTGGTGGAGATAGCGTGAGTCGAACACGTGACCTCTTGAATGCCATTCAAGCGCTCTACCAACTGAGCTATACCCCCGAAAACAAATACAGTATATCATTTTTTGAAGGTTATGTCAATAGCATACAGATACTTTTTGAAAACAAAGGTGCCACGCTTGTGCGCACCCCAAAGTCTGGGATGCAAATGAACGCCTTTGAGTCGGCGCGCGCCCCACTACCGCCCCACATTACATATCGGACAAAACATCGCTAAACGCAGGCGAAACCTACAGGGGGGGCGTGTTTGTCGTTTTGCGTGCGATTATTCGTCTTTTGCGGTGGCGACGTCTGTGGCGGACGACTCGGCTTGTGACGCAAGTTCGTCCGAAACGCAAGCGGATTTTTCGGGCAAGGTTTGTTTGCGCACGAATATCGCCTTGAACACGGTGCGCACAAAGGGCTGAATAAACAGCAGTTGCGAGAAAAAGGCAAAGGGCAAGTTGTAACAAATCAACTTTAACCAATTGGCAAGCAACGTGGCAAAACTGAACGCCGAAACGCCGTACGGGTAGTACATTATTGCCGCAAGCAGGCTCATGGACGGACACATAAGTCCCACCATCGCAATGATTATCGCCGACTCGAAAATAACGGGATGCACGCTGTCGGGCTTAAACACGCGACATACCAATCTGAAACTGCACGGGCTACCCAATACGCATTCGAGGGTATAGCCAGCGCAAATTCGATAAGTATCACCGCCCAAATGGGTATGGGACGGCCGAAAACGGACACACCTCCCATTGCGTTGATTGCGACAATAACGCTCGATTCGCCCGTAAGTTGCATAAATGTGGCGCCGTTGATGACGTACAAACTGTAAAACACATATCCGTGCACCGTTATCACCACTGTGATGAGGGCAAAAATCATACGTTGAAACAAATTTTTGGGCATAATTCCTCCAAACAGAAAAACACATGCCGTCGCTTGCGCAAACCCGATGCGGAACGTACCGTAATCAGATTTATATGCACAAGGCAACACATGTGTCGTTTTCCGAAAATATATAATTGTGATTTTATTTTACATTAAATTTTGTATTTTTGCAAACGTTTTGCAAAAATTTGTAACTCGGTTTTGCCCCCCCCAAAGCAACAGGCAGGGTTATTCGCCCAAAAGTTCTTTCAATTTTTGGGTGGCTTTCTCGCGAGTGGAAGCGTATTCGGTGGCTTTGCGATACCACTTGACTGCGCTCTCCTTGTCCTGTTGCACGCCGAACCCGTTTGCGTAGCAGTTTGCAAGGTTCAACATGGCGCGAGGATAATTTTGTTCTGCCGACAAGCGGAACAGATCGAAAGCCTTTTTGCGATCTTCCTCTACACCGTCGCCAAACAGATAGCAAATTCCCAATTCGTTTTGAGAGGGCGCATATCCCTGATCGACCGCCTTGGTAAACCAAACCACAGCCTTGTTCAAATCTTTTGTCACGCCGTTGCCGTTTGCATAAGCAACGCCCAAGTTGTGCTGTGCGGGCGCCCAACCTTGTTGTGCCGACTTGGTGTACCAATCAAGCGCTATGCTCATGTCCTTTGCTACACCGCGTCCGTACTCGTACGCCACGCCGAGATTGTTTTGCGCGTCGGCATTGCCCTGCTCGGCAGAACCGTTAAACTTTTCCAACGCTTTGTCGTAATCTTCAAAGATGTCAAAGCATCTGCCACACAGATTTTGCAATTCCGCGTCGGACGAATCGTTTGCCAATTTGAGCACATCTACAAATTTTCCCTCGTTAAAAAGTTCTTTTGCTTGTTGTCTTTGTTTTTGAATGTCGTTCATAGCCTCTCCTTTTTGTAAAATTACATCGTTGTTGTCTTGATGTATATTGATCCGTTGTTACTGTTTTTGCCATTGGGCACGTCAACTTGTCTTTTTGTCCGATGTGCTTAAAAGTGTATTTTTGTAGTTTTATCCAAACACGCGTTTTGGCACTTTGCGATCATTCTGCCACACCGCTATGCCAAATTAAACACATCATTGGCAACTCTTGTAAGTGTTGATAAAGTTATTTTGCCCAACTGCTTTTATTAGTTTGTGGCATCTTTACTCATCCAGTCCACATCAACTTGATAAACAAACCCTTCGTGGATGGAATCGCCGGCGGTGGAGATCACCACTCCGAGCGAAGTTTGCCATTTGCTTATGCGCGCGATACTTTTGTTCAGATTGCTACTGGTGAGAATATCGTACATTATTTCGGTATCTTGTATGTAGTAGCAACTTATGCCTCCGCCCATCGTGTTGGCGGGAATTTCCACAAAATAATGCATTTGCACGATCAAATGATTTTGTTTGTCGGTATGGAATGTGTATAAATTGTTGTAGAGGGCATTTATGCTTTCCGCACTGTTTTTGAACTCTGCATTTTCAACTTCCATTTGTTCGATCCGCTCGGTGGTCAAAAGCAAATTTCTTATGGACAACCCCACCGCAGAATTGATAATGTCTTTATTGAGAAAATCAGAAACGGTCGTTCCCATCTGTTCGGAAACCTCTTTCTGCATATCATCTTCACCCTCTTTAAAGAATTGGGTTGTCACAACAATGCGGTTGCTTTGTGCCAACGCTATTTGTATCGCCTCTTGCTTTGCTCTTTCCACTTCGTCGTCATCCGAAACAAGGGCTTTGGGCGAATTGACGATAGGCGTCACCGGACTTGAACTGCCGACTTTCGCCTGCTTCGATCCGCCTGACAGCATATTGAGCGCGTCATTAGCGGTTATGTTTTTTGTGGCAAAAGAATGCAATCTGTAACCGTTTTGCTGGAAATATCCAAAATAGCCATTATCTTTGTTGCATGCCGAGAGCGTGCACAACAATGTTACCGCACAAAGCAATGCTACTACAACCCTAAAAAATCTTTTCATAATGTTCGCTAAAAAAATCTCCTTTGTTTTGTTAAATTTTGACGAGTCGGGACGCTTGTTGAGATACTCTTTTTGCTACTGACCTTACGTCGCGGTCCATTGCGTGACGTCTACGTCTGCAATTGGTTGCAGGCTCCACCCCGCCACAGGGCAATGTTTTGACCGAAACTCTCGCTGTCCACGTCGCAATTTTGTTTGCCCGACATCATGTATATTATATATTATTCTGCACTGCCCGTCAAGAGAAAACCGAATAAATGATATAACTTTTTCTATACATATTTCAAACGCGCCTCAAACTCGTCAAACAATTATAAACGCCCCGATAGATGTCCGATTTGCCGAAAAAAGCAATAAACCAAGGTAAAAGAGAACTATCGTCCATTTTCTCTGTTAATCGGCTATGTTTTATAAAAGAGAACTACCTTCGTTTTCTTGGTTGATCGACTATGTTTTACAAAAGTATCCTAAATTGCTTGACGAAAACTTGATTTTTAATCGCGGTCAAATGCCAAGGGGGAGCGCGTCCCAAAATTGGACCAATAAGTACTCTCATTTCAGATTGTCCTTTTCGTACAAAGCCCTGCACCATATAGGGCTGAGCCCTTGTAGTTTCAGTCTTATTAGCTACTTGTTGCAGTAGTCCATGATGTAACCATTCAACCCTGTTTAAACTCTTCTAAACAACGGGAGTACACCGCAAAAGTCCACTGTCATATTTCGTTTGCTTTCACACCCCAACATTTGACATAGAGCCAAAAGAACTCAGCCCCGTATGGTACAGGGCTGAGTACGAAAAATCTTAAAATACAGTAATTATTAGTCTAATATTAGTCCAATTTATAGGTTGCACCACGTTGCACGGGATACCCGAGCGTCAATCGGCAAAGAGGGGGACTTTGGCGACGGCTTGGTACCTGGTGCCCTCTTTGGTGGCGTTTACCTGCCAATCGTAGTTGTTCGGTCCGTCGGAGGTGTACATATAAAAGTTGAAATCGTGCGTGCCTGCCGCCAATGGCAACAAGGTCGTTTGCCTACTGGTGACGGGGTTGGTGGATGTGGAAAATTGCTCGACGTTGATGTTGAGGTGCGTCAAATTGTTGACGGACGGCGCAAAATCTTCAAAGAGCACGCGCGAGTAGTTGCGTCCACCGCCGTAGAGGGCGATACCGCCGTGAACAAACGTTTTGTTGTCCTGCGTTTTGTACAGAAGTTTGGCGTACTCCTCTTGCCCGTCCACTTCTTTAAGCATTGCGGAAACGTTGAAATCCAAAATGCCCTGCAACACTCCGCCGAAACTGCCCGCCTCTATCAATGTGCTGCTGTCCACTTGCGCAATGTCCTTCCAGTCGTACAGGCGAACGTCGCCCTGCAACCGAACAACGGACGCAAAAGACGTTCCGCCAGAGCTTTGCCAACCTCCCAACGCTTTGTCGTTTACAAGAGTTTCATGCGTGCAACCTTCGTACAGAACGTCGCCTGCAAAGTTGCTTTCTACGCCTATGGTAAACAGCCCGCTCGTTTCCAAAACGCTGTTTTTGATGGTGATATCCGTCATCACATAGTGCTCATAGAAATATTGGCTGTCGATGCCTTGGTATTGGTTGATGCCCACCGTTTTGGTGCTCACCACTCCCGTGTCGCTGTCCTTAACGATAATTTGCTTTTCCGCTTCCTTGTAGGAAACCTTGTTTTCGTCCCTCAACGTCGGTTGCTGACCGTTTGAGATGTTGGCTTTCAACGCCCTGTTCGTTCCCACCTTTACGATGAACTCTCTGCTTTGGGTGAGCACGCAACCGTCCACCGTGACTATTATGCGATCCTTATCGGCAACGTTATCCGACGAGAGACTCTCTACCATATACGACGTGCCGTCGCTGTTACCGCCGTATGTGCGCAAAACGTTGCGTCCGTTGCTCAAACGACAGTTGATTATCTCGCAATCGGCGTTGACGTCTAACACGGTGCCAACATAGTTGAGGTTGTTCAGTTCGTACTGTCCCTTGTCGTTCAACAGCGATTTGTCGCTGCAACCCAACAAATTGACGCCGTACAGCTTTACGCCGTCGGTGCGTATCAAAAACGCACTGTTATCCTGACCTGCGACGCGCGCGCCCGAAAACTGTTCGCTCAACGCCACAAAGCTCAGCGGTCCCTTAAAGATGTTGGGTTGTCCCGCCGCGTCCTGCGCATTGGTAAAGTACTCGGCGTCCAATTTGTATCCATTGCCGTAGACGTCGGCTTTGAACTCCATTGCGTACATCACCTTGGCTTCGTCCGCCTTGCCCTTTTGCTTGTACCACTCGATGTTGAACGTGGACGTATAGGTTTGTTCGTCCACTATCTGTTTGAGTTCCGCAAGCAACATCGCGTTACCGTTTGCGTAAGTGCCCAACATTATATCCTTGGTGAGCACCACTTTGAGCCCGTCTTCCGTTGCCCGTTTCAACTCGGGATAGTCCTTCACCTCCACGGCGTCTTTTACGACGTTGAGGGTGTAGCTTCCGCGAGCGTTGGCATTGAAAGCTTCGTTACCGCACCACTCCGCAGTGATCGTCACCTTGCCCGATTTGAGGGGCACAACGTATGCCGTGCCGTCGATGACGTCCACCCGTGCAACGGTGGGATCGGTCACGGTAAAGACGATGTCGTTTTCGTCTATCTCGGTGGTAGGCGAGCCTTCCTTTACGGTAAACAGCGCAAGAGCAAGGCTGTTATCCGCAAGCGCGTTGCCGTTGTAGCGTTGTCCGCCCATGGTATAGCACTCGGCAAGGTCCACGTTAGTTATGTTGTTGATTTGAATAACGCTGATACGCTCCATCACTTTGACGGACAGCGACTTTTCCAAAGTCTCTCCGTTGCGAGTAACCCTTACCGTAAGCACATACTCTCCGCGTTCGTTTGCCGTAACCGAGCAGGACGTAGTATCCTGAGAGGGCGTGCACAACACGCTGTCGTCATTTGCGCTCCACTCGTAAGTTACCTTTTCCGTTTTGACGGAAGGACTGACGTAAAACGTCGTAGACCGTCCGCGCAGTAACGTGGCGACAAATACATCGTCCGTTTGTTGCAACGCGGCGTTGGAACAAATGTTAAAGTCGAAATCTTTGAAACTTACCGTAAGGGACGCCGTTTTGCCGTTGGCGGTGATGGTCGCTTCCAGTTCTTCGCCCTCAAAGCCCTCTTCCACCGTCACTTCCAATATATGATGTTGATCATTTGCACTCCTTGCGTTGCGCTCGGAAGCAGAATGTCCCTCGGCGACACATTGTCCTTTGGCGTGTTCCGAACGGAATTCCGGCTCGCCATTGCACTCGACGTATATCTGAGTTGTAGAGGCGCCCTTTTCCATGGAAACCATAGCCTTGTCCGCAACGCCGTTTATCGCAATGCCCGTTTCGGACGAAGTTGCCCTGACGTTGAGTTCTATATTATCCTGCCAACTTCCTATCGCACCGCTCGGCAGAAGGGCGTTATCCACCGTAAGAACAAAATTCGCCTCTCCGCTGAAAGGAAGGAATATCGTCTTGGTGGCGTAGTCTATCTCTGCAACGGTGTCATCAGCGGGCGTCAAAGTGTACTCGCTGAAAGTGGAAGGCAACAGATCGACACTGTAACTGTAAGTGCCCGCTTCCAATCTGCTTGCCGTGTAGGAATTGTTGTAGTGGTTGAGGCGTACCGCCGTGCCGTCGCTTTTGAACAGCGCAAACTGCACGCCGTAAACGTTATCGGTATCCACCACAATGGGAACGGTCGCCGTGAAGCCCTTGTCGTTGCTTACGGCGGAGACGTTTGCCGTGCCCATAGATCTTACACTGACTGTGCCGTCGGAGTTGATGTCCAACACGTCGGGGTTGTCGCTGGAAAGCGTGTAGCCCTTTTCGGATGCGTTTTCCGGCAAGACTTCCGCCGTGACGGTGTGATCTCGTTGATCGGACATGTTGATATAGGGAGATGCTCCTTCCCCGACAAGTTCGCCGTCAACGCGCAAACGTATGCCGTTTACCGATACGGGAACCTGCAAGCTAACAAGGTTGACAGAGGAAAAAATAGCCAACACAAACAGCATGGGCAAAACAAGCATCAACGCAATAACTGTTTTTCTCATCAGATTTCTCCTCCTTCGAATTCGTAATATTTTTTGCCCAACTTGGACACAAAGTACAAAGTTGCAAGCCCTGCGCCCAAAAGGGCGATGACGCTTGCCAAAACG
>CANQJK010000066.1 GCA_947624235.1 uncultured Clostridia bacterium
GCTTTTTTCCCGCCTCGGTCGGACTTGGGAGTTGCGCGTGAACGCACGCGCCTCCGCCTACCGCGGAGAGCCTTTTGGGACAGTGCTATTCGGCAAAACGCCTTTCGCTTTTCAACAAAACATATCCCTGTTTGCAGTTTGTCGGGGCGATCCCCGACGTCCCCCGACAAGGGCGCGAAGATTCGGCGCAGGTCCGAACTTCGCGGAATATTCTGCAATCGCTTTGATTATCTGCCGACCACACGCGAGGCGGAGCTTGCTCAAAGAGACTGTCGCGTTAAACATCATAAATAGGACATCGAAAACGGCTTGAAAATTACAACAAGTCGTTTTTTGTTTTTTGCTATCAACGCGACAGTCCCATTTGGACAAGCTTTTTTCCCGCCTCGGTCGGACTTGGGAGTTGCGCGTGAACGCACGCGCCTCCGCCTACCGCGGAGAGCCTTTTGCGGAGAAGTTGCGCCAAATGCGCAGGATCAAGCGCGCTTTTGCCCTTGCAAACGTTTTTGAAATGTGATACAATCGTTTGTAGCGAGGTGATCGTATGCGAGTGTTTGTTGCTTTGGAACTTCCTCAAAGAGTAAAAGATAATTTAGAGCGATCGAGCCGACAGTTTGCCGACTACGCCAACGGCGGAAACTTTGTACCGAAAGAAAACATGCACCTTACGTTGCATTTTCTCGGAAATGCGGAGTCGACCGATCTGATTTTTGTGCAATCGGCAATGGACGCGGTGAAAGACTTGCCCGCGCCGACGCTTTCGGTGACGCAATTTGCCATGCAACGCGCAGGGGATATTGTGTGGGCAAAAATACGACAAAGCGCAGAACTGACGGCGTTGCACGACCGCTTGGGACAACTGTTGGAACAAAACGGATTTGAAGTGGAACACCGCGCCTATCGTCCGCATGTGACGCTTATTCGCAAAAAAAGTTTTGTGCTTCCCTTTTCGGAAGTGACAAAAAACGTGCAAGTGTTCAACGCGCCCTTTACCGCAAACAGGTTGACGCTATTTGAAAGCGTATTCGACCATAGTGGCGTATTTTACCGCCCACTCTACACCGTAGAATTGGAAACAAAATAGGCTCGCATATCCCCATCAAAACGGCTTCACATCGTGCTTCGCGCCTTGTAACTTGAATTAGAAACAAAGAATGCTCGCATATCCCCATCAAAACGGCTTCGCGCGTCGCAACTCGCCTTTGACATCACCGCTCGCACAAACAGTGCGGGCGGTAAAGCTGTCAGGCGTTTGCTCCTTTCCCCACCAAGTCTTTGGGACTTTGTGGGGGCCCCGTGGTTTGCCCTCGTTGCAGATTGTTTTGATCGGGGACATGCGAGCATTTTATATTACACGCTAATCCAATTTTTAATTTATCGATTTCGGCGCTTTGCACTCGTTGCAGATTATTTTGCAGTGGATACACTCGCTTTGGGTAGAATAAGGTCCCCGACCGCCCACCCCTATTCTATTAACAACAACTGTAACAAATAGAAATATAACAAACAATAACAAACTGGAACAAAATAGAACAAACGTGCATCTAATGTAAATGTCAATGTTAATGTAAATGTAAATGAGAGTGTGTAAATGTAAATATCGATTACAACACACTCTCATTTTTTATATAAACAGACAACGCGAAAGGCAATGTTTCCGGTCATAACAAAACATATCAAAAGAAAAAAACAACAAAACAGAACAAACATGTATCTAATGATAATGATAATGTTAATGAGTGTGTGTATGTAAATGTAAATGTCAATGTTAATGTAAATGTGAGTGTGTGTAAATGTAAATGATAATGTAAATGAAAGAGTGTGTAAATGTAAATGATAATGATAATGTAAATGAGAGTGTGTAAATGTAAATATCGATTATAACACGCTCTCACTTTTTATATAAACAGACAACGCGAAAGGCAATGTTTCCGGTCGTAACAAAACATATCAAAAGAAAAAAACAACAAAACAGAACAAACATGTATCTAATGATAATGTAAATGATAATGATAATGTTAATGAGTGTGTGTATGTAAATGTAAATGTCAATGTTAATGTAAATGTGAGTGTGTGTAAATGTAAATGATAATGTAAATGAAAGAGTGTGTAAATGTAAATGATAATGATAATGTAAATGAGAGTGTGTAAATGTAAATATCGATTACAACACGCTCTCGCTTTTTATATAAACAAACAACATGAAAAGCAATGTTTCCGGTCGTAACAAAACATATCAAAAGAAAAAAAACAACAAAACAGAACAAACATGTATCTAATGATAATGTAAATGTAAATGATAATGACAATGTAAATGAGTGTGTGTAAATGTAAATGTTAATGTTAATGTGAGTGTGTATATATAATTGCAAATAGTTGTTGTCACTCGCTCTTTTTTCAAAGGCTATCAACGCAACGGTAGCATGCAAAGAAAACGATGTAAGTAGGGCGTAACAAACAAATGTCCGACAGGTCTACTGCTCGACCGATCCAAAATTGAATAGTTGCACAAAAAAAGGTTGTCACAAGTGAATTTTGTCCGCTTGCGACAGCTTTTTTGATCAGAAAATACGCATATGGGGTGGCTATTCCTGCGCAAAGTCGGTAACGTAGCTGATATCCGACGAACTCCAAAGCAACGCCGATAGCGACTTGCTATCGATATTTATCTTTTCTTCAAAAATCATCCATTTACCGTCGGACGTTGCTGTGTTGGGCATGCTTATCACCAACGCTATGTACACCGCCGTTTTCAATTTGGCGTCCAACTCGTCAAAAGCATGTTCTTCGCCGTTTACCGTGACGGAAAGAACACAATCTTCGCAGTGCAACTTGATGTTGCCCGTTCCCAAAGCGTCAAGATACCGCTCGGCGATGAAAAGTATCGTGCGGATCTTGTCGGATATGAGCAGGGACACAATCTCGTTGTGCGAAATGGTCTCTTTGAGGCTGTTGAGCGTGCGCGCTTCGGCGGCCGCTACGCTGACCTTGGCGCGTTCCTTGCTTGCCTTGACGTATTGCTCCAACAACTCGTTGCGCTTTTGTTCCAACTCGCGTTGACGATCCTGCAAAATGGCGATCTCGCGTTCTTTATCGGCGATTTCCGACGCGGAAACTTCGGGCGCGGGTTGATTTTTGAGGATAAGGAGCAAATTGTCAATTTTTTCCGAAAGGCTTTGACGCAGTGCGTCGAACTCCGCTATCACCTGACGCAAACCGTCCAGATCGGACTCCGTATCGATAGAGGAAATTTTTTCCACGTCCAAACCTTTTATGTTGCACTCCGTCTGCAATTCGCGGTACAATTCGTCGTATTCGCGATTTTTCGACTCGTACAGCCATTGCGTTTTTTCCAATTCGAGACGCTTTTTGAAAATCTCCTTTTCCATCGTCTTTTTGGAATCTTTTAACATCTGGCGTTCGCTTTCCACGTCGCCCAACTCGTAACGCAAATCGGCAACAGCCTGTTCGAGGTCGTCGCTACCCGCATAACGTTGCGCCTTTGCGGTAGATTCGGCAATTTGCCGTTCGTTTACCTTGATAGTCTTTTCCGTTTCGATGATCGCGCCCCTGATGTCGTCCATGCGCGACTCGATGTTTTCAGCCTGTCGCACAAGCGCCTTGTACTGCTCGTAACCCGACGTCAACCGCTCGCCGATATCGGACAATTCGTCCTTTATCCTGTCGTTGGTGGATATAAGCTCGTCCACCGATGTGTGCGTGTCGTCCAACTGCTCCTGCGTTTCTTTGAGATATTTGAGACGGTTTTTCAGCGCCGTCTGCTTGGCGCGGAGAGATTCCGCCGAACGCTTCAACTCGGATAGTTCCGCCTCGCAACGCACCGCGTCCTGCTGAACGTCCAACAAATACTTGGTGCCGTTATCCGAACTTAACGCTTTGAGGTAGTTTACCACCGCTTCGCTTGTGTTTTGGGACACTATCTCGTTGTAGCGCTTGTTGATATTCTCCTTTTCGCGACTGAGCGTTTCCATTTCGGCGGAGTTGATCTCGATGTGACGCTTGATCTCCTTTATGGCGCCGTCTAAACCGTAGGCGCGTTCCATGATGAGATCGCGGTCGAGATTGCGAGCCTCTATTTCACTGTCCAACGCCTGAATTTCTGCGTCGTTGAAGCTGACGGTAACGGCAAACACGCTTGACGCGTCGTCGCTGAATACCTTTTGGCTGTTGAGGAACACTTCGCGCTTGAATTCCTCCTGCTTTTTTAGCAACACCTTTTGTTTTTCCGCTTCCAAACGACTGCGCGACTGTTCCAACTGTATCAGGCGGAATTTGTAGTCTTCGAGGGCGCGTTCGAAGTTGCGCAATTTTTCTTTGAGGGAAATGTTGACGGATTCCAACTTGGAATACTTTGTGTCCAACACTTGCAATATCGTGTCCTTTGCCTTGATGGGGGACACTGCGCTGTCCAACTCCGCAACGGCGCGGAAACGCTTCACCTGCACCACCAAACTGCTTTCCTTTTCCGCTATCTGACTTTCCTTTACGGCAATTTCGCTTTGAAGTTTTTCTATCTGCGCGCCCACTTCGTCTATCTTGACGTCCACGCGCACCGCTTCCAACAGTTCTCCCACCGAACGCGCGGGGATCTGGAAAGCGTCGAGGCTTTGGCGCGCTTCCGTTATCTGACTTTCCACCTGCTCCATTCGGCTGACGTACAACGCCTTTTCAGAAGAAAGTCGTTCGTATTTTTCGTTGAGCTCCACCAACTCTTCGTTGAGCTGTTTGTTCTTTTCGTACAAAGACGCTATGTAACTCAACTCGGCGTTTATGCCCTCTATCCTGTTGCGCTTGTCCTGCGTGAGGGCGTACTGGCGCTCCTTTTCCTCCAACTGTTGATTGACGGAGGCAAGTTCGTTTTCCTGCCATTCCAATTCGCCCGTTATCTCGAAACGCCTCTTTTCGTATTCCGAACGCTGTTCGGCAATGGCTTTGAGCGTCCTCAACTTGGGAATGAGAATTTCCGCTTCGTCACGCAACTTTATACGTGCGCGCGCTTCCTCTATGTCGTCTTGACGGGCAATAAGCTTGTTGTAACGCTCCTGCGCGTCGTTTAGTTGACGGGTTATGTCCGTGCGTATGGAATCTACGTTTTGTTTTGCCTTCAACTCTCCCAACTGCGCCGTCGCCACCGTTATGTCTCTGCCCAACAGGTCCAATTCCGCATTGAGTTCGTCCAAACTGTCCGTAGTGGGCGCCTCGCTTGCGCTGTACTCTTTTACCCTGCGCACGGCGCTGTCCCTCAATGCCACGGCTTCGGCATTGGATCTGCGTATGCTGTCCTGCACCTCTTTGAGCAAACGAATTTCGTCAAACACGCGCAAATCGCCGTGGAAGGACTCCACCTCGCTGTTGTTTACGTAACTCATGGGCAAAATATCGGCAAATTTGGCGCCCAAAAGCTCCTCCAAGAATTCCAACGCGTGTGTGCGTGCCACCACCTGATAGTGCCCGTCCGTCATCTTTTTTAGCACGGTGCGGATACCGTCGTCGCCATGTATCTTGGACAGGGAAAACAGATCGCCATTGACAAAAAATTCTATCTCCACGTCGCGCATGCACTCGGCGTCGCCGAAACAAAATTCAAAGTAGTTGTTGAGTCTGCCTCCGCGCGTGGTAACGGCAAGCTTGCCTTCGGAAGAATTTCCGAAAGTGAACACCTGCTTTTCGTTGGTATGGATGTCGGTTGCGACTGCCTTGACAATTCTCATGTTGAACCTCTTTGCCGATTGCGTTTTGTTTGGTTTTATTTGAGCAAATCTGTTGATTGTAACAGTTTTTTGTGTTAAAATAACAATTACATCTTGCCCTCTCAACAAATGTCAACACTCGGGCATTGTAATTTACATAACAGTATAACGCATTTTAAGGAAATAATCAATACTTTCTTGGAGAAAAAGAGGTAATTTATGGCATTTTGCACCAAGGAAAAACAGTTTATCGACAGCGGACACACCACCGTTGACAACAAGTTTTTTATCAACTATATGCCTGACGCTCCCGACATACGCACCGCGGTGTATCTGCTGGGACTTACTGTTGCGGATAGCGACGGCGACGACAACAGTTGCGACACTATCGCCAACAAGTTGGGGATAACCCCCGCCGAAGTTTTGGACGCGTACAGATATTGGGAAGAACTGGGACTTGTCGTCATAGTGAGCGATCCCGCGCAGGTCATCTACCTTGCCATGCGCGACTCGGCAAGCTCCCTCAAAAAAATCAAGCCCGCAAAATACGCCAAGTTTACCAAGGCTATACAATCCGTCATAGAAGGACGCATGATAACGGTAAACGAGTACAACGAGTACTATACCTTTCTCGAAAACACCACCTTCGAACCGGACGCCCTTGTTGCCGTCGCAAAATACTGCGTGGAGTTGAAAGGCAACGACATCAATTACAGGTATATACTCACCGTTGCGCGCAACCAAGCCATACGCGGAGCCACCACTCTCGTTACGGTAAGCGAAAACCTCAGTTCGCAACAGAAATACGATGAGGACATCAAACTCGTATTCAAGGCGATATCTTCCAACCGCAAGATAGACTACGGCGACAGAGTTCTGTACGAAAAGTGGGTAAAGGAATTCGGCTTTACTTTGGACGTGATAGTCGCCGTCGCCAAACGATGCAAAACAAAGGGCATGTCGGGGCTGGACGCAATGCTGGCAGAGTACTACCGCAACGGCGTACTTTCCGTAAAGGAAATAGAAAACTACGAACAGGAAAAAACGCGCTTGTACGAGTTGGCACGCACCGTCAACAAAGCCATAGGCGTGTATTACCAAAGTCTCGACTCCGTTGTGGAGGAATACATTGCTCCCTGGCTTCGCAAAGGCTTTGACGACGAAACGCTGATAGCCGTTGCCAAATACTGCTTTCGAAGTGGCATACGTTCCCTTGCGGGCGTCAACGCGGTGATAGACAAACTGTACAAAAACGGCATAACAAACCTCAACGCGCTGGACGCATATCTGTGCGTGTTGGCGGAAACGGACCGTTGCATACGGTGCGTGCTTGCCAAATGCGGGTTGGACAGGCGTGTCACCCCAAACGACAGAACATTGTACAAAACCTGGACGGAGGCATGGTCGATGCCTCAACAGTTGATAGAATACGTTGCGGAACTGTCCGCGGGCACATCATCGCCCATGGCGTACATCAACAGAGTGCTTGCCGACTACAAACAAAACGGCATTTTCAGCGTGGAACA
>CANQJK010000067.1 GCA_947624235.1 uncultured Clostridia bacterium
ATGCATACGGAGTAAGGAACTTCGAGAGATTCAGGAAAAGAATACTGCTTGCATGCGGGTAAAAGAAGCCCTCTCTCTGTGGCAGTACTGCCACAGAGAGAGGGAACAAACCGATTCAATTATATGTTGGGAAAATACCTACACTCCAACATTTGACATAGAGCCAAAAAAAACAGCCAAACCTGCGCGGTGAATGTCAAAAGTCCAACAAAGACGCGCAACTTTTGAACATACACTGCTCATTTGACTGTTTGTAATCGCCGTTGATACGGCGGATATTTTGAACAAGTTTATGCTTATTCCACTTTCTTCACGTCCTCTCCCGCCAAGAAATCCGGCACTTCTTCCACCTGGTCGAACATGGGTTCCACAACGACGTCTGCGGAATGTTGCTCGGCTGTGATTTGTTGCAACCTGTCCAACAAAGATTCGTAATCGGGCAGATCGGAAATGTTGCTGATGGAAAATCTCTTCAAAAATTCGTCCGTTGTTGCAAAGAGCAACGGTTTGCCGATAGCATCTTTGCGCCCTACCACTTCGACAAGTCCCAAACGAACGAGGTTTTGTATTGAATATGTGCAATCGACAGAGCGAATTTCCTCCACCTCGATACGAGTGACAGGTTGCTTGTATGCAATGATGGCAAGAGTTTCCAACATGGCGTTGGTAAGTTCTTTTTCCTTTATCGGATTGAGTACCGCTTCTATCTCCTTTACATAAGCGGGATTTGTAGCAAATTGAAGCTTTTTGTTGAAGCGCAAAAGATGAATACCGCTTTCTCCGCTGTAAGTAGCAAGCAATTCGGAAACAGCCTCGTTAAATTCTTTATCCGACGCGCCAAGTTTTTCTTTCAAAAATTTTTCTTCCACAGGGTTGCCCGATACAAACAGTATGGCTTCCAGTTGATTAGTCAAAAGACTCATAGTCATCTCCCACTATCGCCTCGATATCGTCGCTGTCGGGGCGTTTTTCAATGATTATTTCCTCAAATAGTCCGTTTTGGATCACGCGAATGATCTGCAATTTCAGCAATTCCAACACCGCCAAAAAGGTAGTTACTATTTCGTTTATTCCGGCGTTTTCGTCAAAAAGCTGATTGAATGTGAACCGTTCTTCCACAAGAAGAATTTCTCGAATGTACGAGATCTTTTGCGGAACGGAAAAGCTCTCGCGAACAATTGCACGGGACACGTTTTCCGTGGCGTTTTTTACCTGCATGCGCATCAAAAACTTTCCGAATGCCTCCACAAAACCCTCGATGCTCAGGTTTTCCTTTACAACGGACACTTCTTTTCCAACGCTTTTGTCCGGTTCGCGATAAAATCTGTCCACGTTTTCCTGTTCTTTCAGTTCGGGCACTATTTCTTCCTTGAACAGCTTGTACTCTTCCAACTGACGTATCAAAAGCTTTTCGGCAGATTCTTCGTCCGATTCGATTTCCGGCAAAATAGGCAACAACGCGCGCGATTTTATCTCTAACAACGTGGCGGCCATTGTCATATATTCGCTTGCCTGATCCACATCCAAGTCGGACAGCTGATCCATAAACTGCAAAAACTGTTGCGTGACCTGCGAAATGAAAATATCCTTTATTTCTATTTTGTTTTCCTTGACAAGCGCCAACAGCAGATCGAGCGGTCCCGAAAAATTGGTCAATTTTAGTTCCAGAACGGATTGGGACTCGTCAAAAATATACTTCTGATGCATTTCTTCAACCACGGAAAATCAACCTCCAAAAGCCCGTAAAGCCCGATAAGATAATATTGCCCAATTCGCCTATGTAAAGATTGAGCGGAGAATAGATGCTTACATACGGAATGTAATTGAGCAGGATAAATACCAACAAAATGTACAAACTGTACCTGCGAATAAAGCTCATAAAATTGTTGCGCTCATTCACAAAGCAACTGAGCAAACGATAACCGTCCAACGGATATAACGGCAAAATGTTGAACAATGCAAATGACACGTTCAACTGCGCTGTCACGGCGCACAACACCTCGCAAAAGTACACAAAATAGTACATGGAACTGTTGGGCACAACCGCTATTTTGCCAAATAGCACCGTTCCCATAGAGAACAAAAACGCCAAAATCAAGTTTGTGACCACTCCCGCAATGGAAACGGTTATACAGCCCAGTTTGCGATTTTTGAAGTTTCTCGGATCGACGGGAACAGGCTTTGCCCAACCAAATCCGACAAGCACCATCATTGCCAAGCCGATCAAGTCAAAGTGTTTCAGCGGATTCAAACTTAAACGGCCGTACATCTTTGCCGTTTTGTCTCCGTTCCACAGCGCAACAAGTCCATGCGCAATTTCATGGAGTATCAAAGCCGTCAGCAGAGCGACCACAAAAGCCAAAACGTTGAGCAAGCCTTCACGGCACCAGCCCACTTGACCTGTTATTAAGTTGGTTCTCAGTAGCCTGTAAATGTACATACGATTATTTTATCAAAAATAATAAATAAAGTCAATATAAAATATTATATTTATGTATTATTTATAAACAAACAAAACAATTGCTTTGCGTATTGAAGGTAACACTACTTGTCAACCGACAAATTTACACTGCCGTCGTTGTCGTTTGCGCCATATTATCGCTTATGCAAAGTGCTTTTTTCCGCTTATCGCACAATGCAAAACCCTGCAAAACACACTGTCTTGCAGGGCTGAAAAGTAGCAAACAATAGTTTGATAAAGCGTATCAACGCTTTTGCTCATTTGCATAGTTCAAAGCGATATTGCACAGCAATTCAGGAGGTTATTTTTCCCCGACTATTTCTTTTACATAGTCCCAGTAGGATCTTTGCAACACGTCATTGTCGGCAAGCAGATTGACTTGCGCAATTTTTTGACCGTTTTTATCCGTTAAATATGCACAGCCCACTACGTCGCCCTTTTCGATCGGGGCATTGACGCTATCGGGCAAATCGATCTGCACGTCATATTCTACGTTGCCCTTTTTGCCGAATGCGATCAATTTGTTCTCTGCCGTAACGGACACGGATCCGTCCTTTCCGCCCTGTACGGGCAAATCGTCAATGTGGGAATTTTTATCCAAATACACTTTGCTTTCATAGTTTGCGAATGCGTAGTTGAACAGATCGCTCACTTCTCTGAAACGCGTTTTGCTGTCGGGTGCCCCGACAACAACGGCAATAACTCTTGTGTCGCCTCTTTTGGCAGTTGCGCCGAGACAGTGCTGTGCTTCCGACGTGTAACCCGTCTTTCCGCCGTCGCAACCGTCGTAAAAACGTATGAGTTTGTTTGTGTTAGTCATGCCGGTAACACGTCCCGACGGATGAATGAAGTCCTCCATCCACACGTTTGCACATGTGAAATAATGGGGATGCTCAATTAGTTTTGTAAGCATTTTGCCCACGTCTTTTGCACAAGAATATTGCGAAACGGCAGGTAAACCCGTGCAATTTTCAAAGTGAGTGGCAACAAGCTGTAAATCTTTGGCTTTCTTGTTCATAAGCTCAACAAACGACTCTACGCTACCGCTTATGTGTTCGGCAACTGCCACACAACTGTCGTTAGCCGAACAGACTACAATGGACTTTATCAAATTGTTCAATTTGTAAGTGGAATTTGCGTCCAAAAACACCTGCGAACCGCCCATCGACGCAGCACGAGCACTTGCAACAACGTCGTCATCCAAAGATACCTTTCCGCTGTCTATGGCGTCATAGGTACACAGCAAAGTCATAATTTTAGTCATGCTTGCAATGGGACGTTTTTCTTCGGCATTGTGTTCGAATATCACCTGTCCGTCCTCCGACATAAGTATCGCTTCTTTTGCGGTAATTTTGACAGGCGTATCCGCGCAAGCCGTAACTGGTATGACCGTTGCAAGCAAAAGCAATATTCCAAGTATCAAAACAGTGATTTTTTTCATACCTATCTCCTATCGAATTTGCTTTTAGTATCTGCAACAAGACAAATATTATCCGCTAAAAACATGCGATTTCGGTATGAATGTGCGTTTTGCACGCTCAAAAAACAAATCGAGATCAAGACGATCAAAATCAAAAGCCACCTTGACATTCGCAATATATTGATTTTGTCAATTTTGAAAACAACAAAAACAAAAACACAAAAAATTTCGGTTTTATAAATGTTGGGGTGTTGCAGTAAACGAAATGTAGAAATACACTTCTATAATAATGCGGAATTTGTGCGAGCGATACGCGTGTAACGCGTAATAGCGAGGACGAAAATTCCACTACAAGTAGCGACCATCCTTCCCATGCCCACAACATTTGACATAGAGCCAAAATTTCTCCCTGCAACGTACTGTTACAGAGAGAAATTTCGCAATGACAATTATGATACGAGCGGGAGACGCCATCTTGCAGTTGGCAAAAGGCTATCTTGTAACTTTTTCCCAAACGGATTTTGGTCCGCCACCTATCCCAAGTTGATCTTTGATAGTATCACAGATCACGTCAAAACCTTTTATTGTACCCAAATTTGTGGGGACGACGTCGCAACCGTAAATAAGCAAAGGCGTGTATTCTCTGGTGTGATCGGTGTGCGCCTTGTGCGTAGGATCGCATCCGTGATCGCCCGTTATGTACAACACGTCGTCGTGATGTATCACCTTTATAAGCTCTGCGACTTTTCCGTCGATCTCTTCCAAAGCCTCGGCGTATCCGAAAACGTCTCTGCGATGACCGTATTTCATATCCGTATCGACAAGGTTGACGAAAACAAGCCCGTCAAAACGTTCCTTGGCAATTTCGATCGTTTTGTTGAGACCGTCAAGGTTGCTCACGGTGTGTATGCTCCGTGTTATGCCTTGTCCGTTAAAGATGTATTCTATCTTGCCAACGGCGACGCTTTGCATGCCTGCGTCTTTTACAAAATCCAAAATCGTCTTGTCGGGAGGACTCAACGAAAAGTCCTTTCTGTCCGACGTGCGCGTGTAGGGATATTCACCCGTAAAGGGACGGGCGATAATGCGCCCCACTGCGTATTTTCCTATGCAAAGCTTGCGCGCCTTTTCGCACATGTCGTAAAGTTGCTCAATAGAATATTTGTCCGTGTGCGTGGCAATTTGCAAAACGCTGTCCGCCGAAGTGTACACTATCGGGTAGCCTGTTTTGAGATGTTCTTCTCCGTAATCTTTTATGACTTCCGTTCCGCTGTACGGTTTGTTGCACAGCACCTTCGTGCCCAATTCCTTTTCCAACTTGGAGATGAAACTTTGCGGAAAACCGTGCGGAAATGTAGGCATGGGTTGATTTGTGATGATACCGCCCATTTCCCAATGCCCGACTGTTGTGTCCTTGCCCTTCGACAACTCTTCCAGACGTCCGTATGCGCCTATGGGCATTCTGTCATCATTGTATGTTCCGTCGATATTGTACAGCCCCATATCGGACAGAACGGGCAAGTTGAGATCGTATGCAGATCTGATGTTTTTGAGGGTATTCGCCCCAAAGTCATTGAACAAACGGCAATCGGGCATTGCGCCGATACCGAACCCGTCAATAACAAGAATAAATGCTCTCATTTTGTTTCCTCACCTGATATTTCGCCTGAGATATGCACATAAAAATGAATTTTCAAAGGCGATTTTACATTGTTGTTGATATAATTATATCACCAAATCAAATATTTTACAATCAAATGATAGCGGTTATCACGTGCAAAATTAGAAAAAACATCACCGTTTTTGCCACAAAAGCCACTCCCAATATGCACAAACATTGTTTAGCGTCGCAAAACGCCTCTTTGAAATTGCGACAGATCTTGGGCAAGCAGTTTACGGAAAGACAGGCAAGAATATATCCCGCAACTTCTACCGCGGTCACGAGCAAGGCAAAAAGTATCCCCCAAACAGACCAACTTGAAACGGTGGCGGCAGTGTTCGCTCCGCAGTACAGGCAGGCGATCGCCAAAATAATATACGAGGCAAAGCACATGCGCGGAAGCATACAGCAGATAAGCATGCAAAGATAGTAGACCGCAAACCACAGCAAGAAGGAGAAAAACAGCGAAAAACTACCGACGAACAACTTCGACGCGTAATCGCAACGGTTGTAGTACCACCAACTGTAACTGAACACCTTAAAAAACACTATTCCCAACACAAAACCGACGACGGCAGTAATAACGCAAATAAGCGTTTTCCACTTGTGATTACACACGTTTTGCCAAATGTCGTCAAAGAAATATTTTATTTTACGTCCCGATCCCATACAAAACATTATGACAAAATGTCGCTTTTTATTACACTATTGCACATTTTGGCTTTTGTCGCGCCAAAAATTATGTACTCGATTTAACTGTGTGCTCCCTCGTGCATATTTGACTGTCAAATTCACACACTACATTTAGCTCGATTTGAGGTGTATATGAAGAAATTTCTGTCGGTAGTTTTCTGCCTTATTTTAATATTACAAGTATGCGCGATACCGCAAATAAACCGTGGCAAGGTCACGGCCGTGTTCGCTTTTGACGATTCTGACAACTTTTTCGAAGAAGTAGGCGAGTTATTTACAGGTAAAAAAACCTCTCAAATTGACGAGGAAGTATACTTGGGTGGTTATCCGCTGGGAATAACGATAGACGGAGACGGAGTGACGGTCATCGGGCTGAACGAGTTTATTGACGAAAACGGCAAACTGTGTTGTCCCGCGCTAAAAGCAGGCATAGAAATAAACGACGTTATCTTTCAATTGGACGGTCGCAAAATTTACGGTTCCGTCAAGCTCTCGGAGATCGCCTCGCAGTCCGACGGCAAAGAGTTGGACGTCAAACTGCTTCGCAACGGCGCAATAATAGAAACGACGATAAAACCGCAAAAAGATCTGGCAACAGGTCAGTACCGTTTGGGTTTGTGGACTCGCGATTCTTCCAGCGGGATAGGCACATTGACCTATGTTCGCAAAAATTTGCAATTCGGTAGCCTCGGACACCCCATTTGCGACAGCAAAGGAAACATAATACAATGCAAAAACGGCGGAGTGTTCGATTGCGTCATCGACGGAATAGAAAAGGGACAAAAAGGTTCCGCAGGCGAACTGAAAGGCGGTTTTTGCTTTGACAAACGCGTCGGAAATATTTACAGCAACAACAAATACGGCGCTTTCGGCAGTTACAACAGCATACCCGATTTCTGCCG
>CANQJK010000068.1 GCA_947624235.1 uncultured Clostridia bacterium
CGCAGTGCGACGACGGATCAATCGCCGTCGTCTGTTTGCGGGTTTACATATAAAGGAACACCCTCTTCGCTGTCGTAATCACTGTCGGAAAAATTCTCCACAAAGGGAGCAAGGTCAAACCGCTTCCAAGGCTCCGCCTGAGGAGGATAGGCAACAAACACCATGCGCTCCTTGCTGACGGGGTGGTAAAATTCCAAACGGTACGCCCACAAAGAAAGGTTGACGCCCTTTTGTATGTCTCCGCCGTAGCGCACGTCGCCGAATACGGGACAATTTATCGCGCTGAACTGCACGCGTATCTGATGACTGCGCCCCGTGCCCAACTGCACCTTTACCAAAGACAAATTGTCGGATGTACCCAGCACTTCGTAGCTGAGTTCGGCGCGTTTTGCTCCGTGATCGCCCACCGTTGCGACATAAACGTTGTTGGTCAACGCGTTCTTTTTGAGGTAGTTGACAAGAACGCCCTTGCGTTCGCGAGGTACGCCCACCGTTACGGTGAGATACTGTTTTGTCATTTCTCCGTCCACTATCTGCTTGGACAAACGCTCGGCAGACTTGCTGTTTTTGGCAAATACCATAACTCCGCCCGTGGGACGGTCCAACCTGTGCACCAAGCCCAAATAAACATTGCCCTGCTTGTCGTATTTGTCTTTGATGTACTGTTTGAGAAGGGTGAGCAGGTCGATATCTCCGCTCGCGTCTGCCTGACTGGGTATATTTTGCGGTTTGACTACCACAAGCACGCTGTTGTCCTCGTGAAGGATAGCCACGTCGTCCATTGTAAATGTTCTACTCATATTTTACTCCTTTGTTTGTCCACAATGCGCTTGCTCCGCAGGGAAGCACGATGCCCTCGTCCGTGGGCAAACACACCTCGTACGCCTCCACGATGCCCTCGCAAGGCATGGTGAGACCGAGCAAATTGCTCATGACCGCAGGTTGCAACCCCGTTGTGTAGCTGTTCAACAGCACAAAAAGCGGTTCTTCAACCAGTACCTGTCGGCACAGCGCAAGAAAATCGAAGATGTCGCGTTCTATCTTCCATTCTTCGCCGTTTGCTCCGCGCCCGAAACTGGGCGGATCGAGAACAATGGCGTCGTAGCGATTTCCGCGTCGTATTTCTCGCTTGACGAACTTTCGGCAATCGTCCACGATGTAGCGCACAGGTCTGTCCGAAAGGGCGGACAAAGCCACGTTTTCCTTTGCAAGTTCCACCATGTTCTTTGCCGCGTCAACGTGACAAACGCTTGCGCCCGCGCTCAAACAGGCAACGGTTGCTCCGCCCGTGTAGGCAAACAGGTTGAGTACGCTGATCGGTCGGTTTGCCGAACGTATCAATTTTATCATTATGTCCCAATTTACCGCCTGCTCGGGGAAAAGCCCCGTGTGCTTGAAGTTCATCGGGCGCACGTTAAAGCGCAAGTTGCGCCAGGACACCTGCCAACTGTCGGGGACGCGCTTGGCATATTCCCAATGCCCTCCGCCAGTGTTGGAGCGAATGTAGCGCGCAGAAGGTTCCGCGATGTCCGCAAGAGGTTTGACGGGGTGCCAAATGACCTGCGGATCGGGGCGCAAAAGCACGACGTCCTTCCACTGCTCCAATTTTTCGCCGTCGCCGGTGGCGATGACTCGGTAATCCGTCCATTCGTTGTTGAGTTTCATCTCCTACTCCACCATGAGCGTGGCCGCTCGCGCTTCTTCTGCATATCTGATGGAAATGTACCCCTGACGCCTCAATATAGCCAATGCGTTTTGGGCGGCACGGATCACTTCGTTGGGCGCTCCCGTCATGTTGACGGAGGGATCGAACTTGATTTCCAACTTGAAGGGCAATTTGTCCATTTTTTCCACGAGATAGCGCGTCAAACCGTCTGCCGAATGGTACACATACCCCGTTTTGCCGAAGTAGTCGCCATTGCTCGTGCAAGCGACCGTCGCAACATCTGCGCGGTGCGTAGGCGCAATGTCGCCGTCCGAAACGAGAAAATATCCGTGCCCCACAGTGCCTCCTTGCGAACAGGCGAGGTCAAAGGTCACGTCTATGTTGTACCAAACGCCGTTTACGTTTACTTTGTTCCAGGCGTGCGCGTCAAAGGGCGACGAAGCCGTCTGTTTGGCTTTGCCGTTTACAAAAATGCACTTTACGGACAAAAGGTCGCAACACAGCTTGAACGCTTTGGAAATTCCGTCGCAAACGCCCCGATCGTGCACAAGCACGCTAAATGCCGTGTGAGCGTTTGGTTCCGTCAAGTCGTAGATCACCTTGGACGCCAACTGATCGTGCAAATTGAGCACCGTTTGCCACTCGTCGCCGACTTTGCGCGCTCGGTTGGCAATTGTTTGAGCGTTAAGCAACACCGCACGGTTTGCACGTTCCTTTTGCTCGGGAGACATTGTGTACTTGGGACGTATCTGCACACCGCCCAAGCCCGAGTATGTGATATTGTCTCCCGCATGAAATATCATGGGATTGTCCGACATCACAGCCTGCACTATTGTGGCTATATCTCCTCGCACAAAACCGAGATCGATAGACCGTTGCGTGCTGAGAAGTCCCTGCACCAACGCGTCGTAACAACGTTTGTCGTTTGCAGACAGCTTTTCTTTGAAAAAACAATAAGTATTCACGCTTGCCTCCCGTTGTTTATTATACAATAATATCCAACTTTGTTCAAGTGTTTTGGCGAATACTGTTTTGCGTTTATCCGCCGGCGGTAAATTCTGAAACAATTGTAACAAAAACTTTTTCGCGCGACCGTCGCACGTGCGGAAACAAGCGCAAAACAACAACGATTATGCGAGAAACGTCGGAGAGGGCGCGTGCAGATGAGCAAGGGCTACCTTCTATGTTGATTTTGTATGCACAAACGGGCTGTCACAAGCCTTTTGGTGCGCAAAAGGACATCAAAAGCGGGACCGTCGCTTTATCGCATAAACGATCAAAGAAATGAATAATTATACAAAAAGGCGACTCAAAATCAATATTTTCAAGCGTTTTGATGTCGTTTTGTATAAAAAAATGTTGAATGTGACAGTCACGCCAATTTGCAAAAACACTCAAAAAGGGGCTACCGCAAGTGAATTTTGTCCACATACGACAGCCCATTTTGCAATTGTTCTTTTTGTATATGCGCTTTGCGCGACGGCGCTTACCAAGTTGCCATTATCGATTTTGTGTCGAATTTTTATTTTACCTTGGATAGGTACAGCGTGAATTTTTCGCCGTTGACATCCCATTCCTTGGAGAACGTTCCCGACCCGGCAGGCAGTACGCTGTCCGCCAAACAGCCGTCGGCTATCTCCTTTGCATTGCGCGCAAACACTCCCGCAAGATGTTCGTCCGCCTTGTAGCCCACATGGATGTGATCCGTCACCACAAAATCGCTTTCCTTGCGCATGGTTTGAATTTTGGAGATGATCTCGCGTACGGCGCCCTCTTCGATCAATTCGGGGGTGAGCGTCACGTCCAGCGCAACGGTGTCGCCGTGATCGGACGCAACGGAAAATCCCTCTCGGTTTTTGGAGGAGATGAGCAGGTCGCTTTCCGTCACTTCCACGTCGTTGCCGTCGATGGAGAACACGTATTTGCCCGAGCGTTTGACGCTTTCCACCACTTCGCGCGCTTTTCCGCCGAGATTTGCCAACGTTTCGCGTATTTTGTTGAGCAATTTGCCGTACTTCGGTCCGAGCGTTTTGAGTTGAGGCTTGACTTCGTAGTCGGCAAATTCCTCCGCCGAAGCCACGCAAACGAGTTTTTTGACGTTCAATTCCTCTTTGATTATTTGCGCCATTTCCTCCGTGACTTCATCAGACGTAACCACATACATGCAGGCAAGCGGTTGACGGTTCTTCACGTTGACGGCGTTGCGCGCACTGCGTCCCAACACCACCAGATCCAACACCTTTTCCATTGCGCGGTTGAGATTTTTGTCTATCCTGCTTTCGACCGCCGTGGGGAAATCGCACAAATGCACCGAAACGGGCGCGTCCGCAAAGAAGTTTGTGGTGATGTTGCGATAGATGCTTTCCGTCACAAAGGGCACAAAGGGAGCGGAAACTTTGACAAGCGTGTCCAACACCGTGTACAGCGTCACATAGGCAGATATCTTGTCCTCCGTCCATTCGCTACCCCAATAGCGTTCTCTGCAACGCCTCACATACCAATTGGACAGCATGTCGGTAAACGTTTCGATAGCGCGCGCCGATTCCGTTATTTCGTAGTTTTGCAACCCCGTGTCCACAGTTTTGACAAGTTGGTTCACCTCGGAGAGTATCCATTTGTCCATGAGCGTCAACTTGCGATCTTCCAAACGGTATTTGCTCGGATCGAAGTTGTCGATATCGGCGTAGAGAACGTAAAACGCGTAGGTGTTCCACAACGTACCCAAAAATTTGCGTTGCGTTTCGCTGACGGCTTCGTCGTAAAACCGACTGGGAAGCCACAAAGCGGAGGAAGTGTAGAAGTACCAACGCACCGCGTCTGCGCCCTGTTTGTTAAAACTGTCCCACGGATCCACCACGTTGCCCTTGTGCTTGGACATTTTTACTCCGTGTTCGTCCCCAACAAGCCCCAGCACAATACAGTTTTTGAAGGGCGCCTTGCCAAACAGCAATGTGGAAATTGCTATCAAAGTGTAAAACCAACCGCGCGTTTGATCCACCGCTTCGCTGATGAAATCGGCGGGGAAGTTCTGCTCGAAAAGTTCCTTGTTTTCAAACGGGTAGTGAAATTGCGCATAGGGCATTGATCCGCTGTCGAACCAACAGTCGATGACTTCGGGCGTGCGCACGAAATCTCCACCGCAATCGCACTTCCAGGTGCAACCGTCAATGAAGGGACGGTGCAATTCGATGTCCTCGCTACAACCGCTTTTTTCCGCAAGTTCCTTGCGAGAGCCTATCACATGCACCTTTCCGCATTTGTTGCATATCCACACGGGCAGGGGCGTACCCCAGTACCTATCGCGGGAAATGCCCCAATCGATGACGTTTTCGAGGAAGTTGCCCATGCGTCCCGAGCCTATTGTGGGAGGCATCCAATTGATCGTAGAATTGACTTGCAACAGTTGATCGCGCACCGCCGTCATCTTGATAAACCAGGACTTGCGCGCATAGTAGATGAGAGGCGTGTCGCAACGCCAGCAATGCGGATAGCTGTGCTCGTACATCGGATCGGATTGCAAAAGCCCGCGTTCTTTGAGATCGCGCAAAATAAGTTTGTCCGCCTGCTTGCAGAATATTCCCGCAAACTGTCCGCAATCGTCGGTAAATTTGCCGTCCTCTCCCACAAGCTGAACAAAGGGCAGGTTGTAACGACGTCCCACGTTGGCGTCGTCCTCGCCGAATGCAGGCGCAATGTGAACGATACCCGTGCCGTCCGTCAACGTGACGTAACTGTCGTTGACAACGTAGTAAGCGTCGTGATCGGACACGTCGGCAAAGGTGAACAGCGGTTTGTAGTGCACGCCCTCGTAGTAACTGCCCTTGTGACAGTCCACCACCGTGTACGTGCCCTCCTCGAAATGACGAGAGACCAATTCCTTGGCGAGAATGTAGCGCGCGCCCTCGCACTCCACCGTGACGTAGTCGAACTCGGCGTTCATGCACAACGCCACGTTGCTGGGAAGCGTCCAAGGCGTTGTGGTCCAGGCAAGAAAATACGTGCCCGCCTCGTCCCTCAGTTCAAAGCGCGCGACGGCGGATCTCTCCTTGACGTCCTTGTAGCCCTGCGCCACCTCGTGCGAACTTAACGCCGTTCCGCAACGGGGACAATAGGGTACTATCTTGAAACCCTTGTACAGCAGACCTTTGTCGTAAATTTGTTTGAGCGCCCACCACTCCGACTCGATGTAGTTGTTGTCGTAGGTGACGTAGGGATGTTCCATATCCGCCCAGTATGCCACGCGGTCGGAAAGCTGTTCCCACTCTCCCTTGTACTTCCACACCGATTCTCTGCACTTGGAGATAAAAGGTTCTATGCCGTAAGCCTCTATTTGCTTTTTGCCGTCGATGCCGAGGGATTTTTCCACTTCCAACTCCACGGGCAAGCCGTGGGTGTCCCAGCCCGCCTTGCGAAGCACTTTGTAACCTTTCATCACCCTGTAACGGGGAATGAGGTCCTTTATCGACCGCGTCAAAACGTGACCGATGTGCGGTTTGCCGTTGGCTGTCGGCGGACCGTCGTAAAACGTAAAGCAATCGGAGCCTTTTTCGGCTGTTTGCTCGAATATTTTGTTTTCCTTCCAAAATCGGAGTATCTGCTGTTCTCTGTCCACAAAATTGAGTGAACTGTCTACCTTTTTGTATTTGGACATGGTTTATGTCTCCTTGATCAGATTTTCTTTGTGCAAGTCAAGCGCGTTGAATACGTCAGACATGCTCGGCGTACCATTTGAACGGCGACGTCAAAAAAATCGGCATGCGTTTGAAAAAAACACATACCGATATATGCCCGACCATTTTCAAACAAGTACGTTTGCACCGCCAAACGCATGTGCAAGTTATACCCTGCGCCAAGATAACGGAGCGCTTGCCGTATTTGCCTACTGAGTACGCCGTTCGGCAAATCTACTTGCAGGGGGATAGCTTTCGGAAACGCAAGTCGCGCTTTTCAGCCTTTGGCGCGCTCTCTGTGCAAACGTTTATCCGCAGTCTTGTCCCTGCTCGAACGTATTTGATATTTTGTTGTAAATATTGTACCAAATTTGCCCTTGCTTTGCAAGCGAATTGAATAAAAATTAAATTATTGCACCCTAATCGGAATTATTTATTTTCATGTTTGAATAAGATCCTTGTCGATCAAATCATTAACATCGACATTGAGAACTTTTGCAATGGCAAATAATTCTATGTCGGTGACTGTACGGGAGTAATCTTCTATCCGTGAAATGGATCCCCTGCACACATAAACGGCATATAGTTCTAACTTGGAGGAAAGCGTTTGTTGACTCATTTTAAGCTTTTTTCGTATTTTAGCAACATTTCCGCCAATCATATTCATTCTTTTTCCTTCAATAATTCTTGCCATAACAATTTCCGCTTATTATAAATTTTGTCTTGACA
>CANQJK010000069.1 GCA_947624235.1 uncultured Clostridia bacterium
ACCAAACACAAGTCTGTTCGGTCGACCATGTCAAAACATTACACTAAAATATTGTCTGACATAAAATTCAAAACAAGGAGGGCGCAATGGAATTCAGAAAGGAAGCGCGTCCGCTTGGGATCGGCGACACTCCGCTGATACCCTACGAGGAAGATTTCGACGCGGATATCTTTGTAAAAAACGAGGCAATGAATGCCAGCGGTAGCGTAAAGGACAGGGCCGCTCTCGGCATGATACTGACTGCGGAAGAGTGCGGTATGTTGCACAAAGGCGACACCATTGTGGAAGCGACCAGCGGAAACATGGGCATAGCGCTTGCCTATGTGGGCGTAAAACGCGGTTACAAAGTGCTCATCACCATGCCCGAGACCATGACGGTGGAACGCAGACAACTGATGCAAGGATTGGGCGCACAGGTCGTGCTTACCGAAGGCAAAGCGGGAATGAAGGGCGCAATAGAAACTGTGGAACAGTACGCAAGCCTCAAAGGGCACGTTTGGCTCAAACAATTTGAAAATCAAGCAAACGTGCAGGCGCACTATCTTTCCACGGGCGAAGAAATTTTGGAACAACTGGACCGTGTGGACGTGCTCGTGGCAGGAGTGGGCACGGGCGGAACGCTTATCGGCACGGGCAGAAAATTGCGCGAACGTTTTCCCGATGTGGAAATAGTGGCGGTGGAACCTGCGGGCAGTCCCGTTCTTTCTCGCGGAGTCAAGGGTTCGCACAAAATACAGGGCATAGGCGCGGGTTTCGTGACGGCTATCTACGACAAATCGCTTGTAAACAGGGTGGAATTGGTAACGGACGACGACGCGTTGGATATGTTTCGTATGCTCAATTTGAAACAGGGTTACAGTTGCGGAATATCTTCCGCGGCAAATATTATCGTCGCCACGCGCATAGCGCAGGATCCCGCCTACAAAGGCAAAAATATAGTCACGTTTTTCCCCGACGGCGACGACAGATACGTTACTTTGTTGCATGACGACAAGTAACCGTGCGTATCGTGATTTTTGTCACAATTCGGCGTAACGCATAGCGTGGAAATTGTCACGCGCAATTATTTAACAAAAGTGAAAAAATAATACGCAAATAACATTTCTACGGTGTTGACAAAAATCGTTAAAGTGTTAGAATGGTATTACCAAATATATGGAGGTAAACAAAAATGAAAAAATTTGCAAAAATCATGGCTGTTCTTCTTGTTTCCGTTATGACGTTGGCAGTGCTCGTCGCTTGCGGATATCCCAGCGATCCTGACAAGGCAAAGGAAAAACTGGAAAATGACGGTTACAGCGTACAAGTTGTAAAGAGCAATTCGGAGGATAGCGATATTGTTGCTACCGTCACCGCAACAAAATCCAACATAAAGGATTTCACTCTCGGCGATTTGGCCAACCCCGACAAGCTCAAAGAACTCACTCTTGAAGGCGTGCAAATCATTTATTACAGAACCGCAGATCTTGCAAAAGAGAACTTTGACAATGCCAAGGACAATCTGTCTGAAAAAGAAAAGAAGGTAGCAAAGGTTTCTCGCTATGGTTCCCAAGTGGTCATTACTTACAAGCTTACGGGCGAAGACGCCAAATAACAACCGAACCGCAAAAAGCGCTCAACGTAACGTTGGGTGCTTTTTTTCATAGTCAATGCAGAGATGCAAATATACTAAATGTTCAAATGTTGGGGTGCAAGAATTTCGGTTTTATGTCAAATGTTGGGGTGCGGGTAGGTTTTTTGCTCATTGTCGGGGCGCAAGCATTACAACATACAATTAAGTTGGTGAATCCCTCTTCCCGTGGCAGTATCGTCGCAGGAAGAGGGTTTCTTTTGGCTATATGTCCAATATTGTGGTGTGGTATTTCGGTTGTATGTCAAATGTTGGGGTGCAAGAATTTTGGTTCTATATCAAATGTTGGGGTACAAGAATTTCGATTCTATATCAAATATCGGGGTGCGGGTAGGTGTTTTGGTTTTTTGCTCATTGTCGGTGCGCAAGCATTACAACATACAATTAAGTTAGTTATTCCCTCTTCCCGTGGCGGTGTCGTCGCAGGAAGAGGGTTTCTTTTGCCCGCATGCAAGCAGTCTCTTTGTGAACCTATCGAAGTTTCTTGTTCCGTACATATTTAGTTTTGACTGTTTCTTGTTGTTCTCTCAATGCCATTTATGTCAGGCGGTGCGCGTACTCTTGACAAACAAGCGTATAGGTGATATACTTGTTAAAATATTATAATGGGTAAGAGGTGCAATTGTGGCAGAAGAAGTAAAAAAACGGGTCTTTTCGGGCGTGCAACCCACGGGAAAAGTCACTTTGGGCAACTACCTCGGCGCCATTCGCAACTGGACGCCGTTGCAAGAGCAATACGACTGCCTTTTTTGCGTGGTGGACCTACATTCTCTCACCGTTACGCAGGTGCCTGCCGAACTTCGCAAAAACACTCTCGACCTTGTAGCCCTCTACATCGCTTGCGGACTGGATCCCGACAAGAGCGCATTGTTCATACAGTCGCATGTTCACGAGCACGCCGAGCTTGCCTGGATATTGGATACCATTGCCTATGTCGGCGAGCTAAACCGCATGACGCAATTTAAGGATAAGTCGCGCAAACACGCCGATAATATCAACATGGGGTTGATGAATTACCCCGTTTTGATGGCAAGCGACATCTTGCTGTATCAAACGGAGTACGTCCCCGTGGGCAAGGATCAGGTTCAGCATGTGGAACTGACGCGGAATATCGCCGAGCGGTTCAACGCGCGTTACAGCGACACGTTTGCCGTACCGCAATGTCTTTTGTCCAAGTCGGGCAACAGCATCAAAAGTTTGTTGGAACCTACTGCCAAGATGTCCAAGAGCGATCCCAACGATAACGCCATCATCACTTTGACGGACAGTGCCGATACGGTGCGTCGCAAACTGCGCCGTGCCGTCACCGACAGCGACACCGACGTCCGTTGCGTGCACAGCAGTCCCTCCAAACCGGGCGTGAGCAATCTGCTCAACATCTATTCGCTTTGCGCCGACGTAACCGTAGAGGAAGCGGAAAAGCAATTTGAGGGCAAGGGCTACGGAGTGTTCAAGGACGCCGTTGCCGACGCCGTGATAGCCGTGCTGGAACCGATACAGGCGGAGCAAAAGCGTCTGCTTTCCGACAAGGCATATCTCGAAAATGTGCTCGGGCAGGGGGCGGAAAAAGCAAGTCGCATTGCGCAAAAGACGCTTGCCAAGGTGTATCGCAAGGTGGGACTTATTCCCCGAGTGAGATAATGTTTGGATATTTGAACATAGAAAAGGACAAACTTGAAGAGGGCAAGCGCGGTTTGTGGCAAACGTTTATGTGCGGACTGTGCTTTTCCACCAAAAAGTTGTTCGGCAATGCTCCGCGCATGCTCATAAGCAACGACGTCAACTTTTTCAATGTTTTGTTTCACAGCGTCATTCAGGCGGATGTTACGGTGGAACAGCACAGGTGTTTCAGTTCGCCCTTTGTGAAGAGAGCCATTCTAAAACCGACGGAATTGACGGACAAGTTGGCGGTAGCCAATGTGCTGTTGACCTACTGGAACTTGTACGACGACGTGACGGACGGCGGAGGTTTGTCCAAAAAAACGGCGCTTCAAGCCCTCAAACGGGCGTACAAAAAAGCCAGATCATTCGCTCCCGAGTTGGACGATATGCTATCTGAAAGATATTCGGAACTCAGGCAAATGGAGCAGGCGAAAAACGGGGCGATAGACGCCGTGGCACATTCGTTTTCGCTTTTATCCATGCAGTTTGCGCAGATAGTGCTGGGCGACGAGGCAAACGAACACGTTCAAAACATGTGCTACAATCTCGGCAAGTGGATATATCTCGTGGACGCGCTGGACGACGCCGACAAGGATACAAAACGAGGCAATTACAATCCCTTTGTCGCTTGCTACGGCGAAAAACTGTACGGTAGCTATGAGGAATTGAAATTTGTTATGTTCGCCGTGCTCAACAGAGTGGCAATGGCGTACAACGACCTAAATCTTACCAAATACAAGTGTGTTCTGGACAACGTGGTTTACGACAGTATCAGGGACAAAACCAACTCGATACTGGAAAGGTACAGAAACGCGCCTACTAAAAGTTGACAACAATTGGAGATATCATGGAATACAACGCATACGAAATTTTAGGCTTGACGCCCTCTGCAACGCAGGAAGAAATCGACGCTCGCTACCAGGAGTTGCGCGCGAAATATCAAAAGGACAGATTTTTGCCGGGCGAAGAGGGCGAAGTCGCATCGGAAAAGCTTCAACAATTGGAAGTTGCCTATCGCGACATCGCCATACAACGCGAGGAGCAAAAGCAAACGGCAGATTTCCAACAGGACAGCGATTACACCGAAGTGCAGGAACTGCTGGAAAAGAACAAACTGGACGAGGCGCAGGCAAAGTTGGACGCTCGTCTCACCCGAGACGCAGAGTGGCACTACATTCAGTCCATTTTGTTTTACAAACGCAATTGGTTTTTGGAAAGCAAAAAGCAGTTGGAGCTTGCCTGCGAAATGGAGCCCGATAACGAACGCTACAAGCAAAGCCTTGCCAAACTTACCAAGATATTGGCTTCCAACACAATAAGTCCCGACCAACTTCGCTCAAATTCTCGTCCGATAGACAACGGTCCGAGCGTGGGCGCAAACAACGGCACTTGCACGGGAAGTTACTGCGCCGACTGTGTGCTTTGCAATATGTGTTGCAATTGCTGTCAGTGCATGGGTAGCGGGTGCTAAATGAGCAAAACTCGTTTGATCGCCACAAGCGGTATCTGCGGTGCGGTGGCGACGATTTGCAACGTATTGGTGTTTTTCGCGCCCTTTTTGGTGTTGATATTGGCTGTCGTGGCAAGCGTAGCCGTCGTTATTCCCCTGCTTATTGACGGTCGCAACCTGATGTACTCTCTGTTGGTGTACCTTGTGTCGTCTGTCGTGGGCTTTTTTGTGGGAATGGGAAACGTGGTGTACGTCGCCCCCGTTGTGCTGTTTTGCCTGCCCTTTGCCATTGTAAAGGCGTACGGCGAAAGCGTCAAGCCCTCGGCAAAACCGATGAGCGCGCCAAAGTTAGCAGATCCCTTTGACGGTAGCGACGATAGCGACGAAGCAATTGCGGATACGGCGCCGTTAAAATGCAGGCTTTCCACGGTAGTAAGGTGGATATTGTACTACATATTGTTGGAAGCGGGCGTCGGGTTGACGTTGCTGTTCACTTGGCTGTTGACGCCTGATATGTTTAAGCAACTTGTTTCTACACCGTGGCTTTTTGGGGTGATGTTGGGCGTCACGCAGTTGATCGTCCCGATGTACAACCTGTTGCTGGGCGGTTGCTTTGCGGGCACGGTCAAACTTTTGCGCAAGATCGTCAAATGAAAGAGACCTATCGCAAATCGGTAACGCACTCCGATTTGCGATGTTTTTTGTAAATATTATGAAACTTCTCATCCCTTCCGCTTCGGGTATCGAAGCAGTCGTAAAACGTCAACTCAACAGTTTAGGATATCCCGACACGCGAGCCGTGAACGGGCGCGTAGCCATCGACAATTGCGATTGGACGGACGTCGCCCGTATCAACATGTTTATCCGAAGCGGAGAGCGCGTACTCGTCAGTCTCGCTTGTTTTGCCTGCCCCGATTTTGACGCTCTCTACGACGGAGTAACGGGTATCGAATGGGGCGACGTCGTGGACAGGTACGGCAAAGTCACCGTTGTGACCAAGGCTGTGAACAGCGCGCTCTTTGCGCATCACTCCATACAGTCCGTGGGCAAAAAAGCCATTGTGGACGCGTTGAACAAAAAATACGGGCGCGTTGAAGAAACGGGCGCGGAATATCGCGTGGAATTGGACATAACGGATGACGTTTGCACCGTCAACTTGGATACGTCGGGCGCGGGACTGCACAAGCGCGGATATCGCACGCTCAATTACGACGCTCCGCTCAAAGAAACGACGGCTTCGGCGCTGTTGGATCTTTCCGTGTGGAATCCCGACAAAATGCTGACGGATCTGTTTTGCGGAAGCGGTACCATTCCCATAGAGGGAGCAATGAAGGCGTTGAATATCGCCCCCGGGGCTAACCGTCACTTCGCCTACGAGCAGTGGGCTTGCACAGATCCCAAAGCCTACGACGTTGCACTTGCGGAAGCGCGCGACGCATTTACGCCCCGCAAACTCAACATAGTGGGCGGTGACGTCAACCCCAAAGCGGTGGAGATAGCCAACTTCCACGCTCAACAGGCGGGAGTGAGCGAATATGTCAAGTTCAACGTGCGCGACGCCCGACAGTTTGTCACAAGGAGCGCGTTCGGAGTGAACATCAGCAATCCGCCCTACGGCGAGCGACTGGGAGATGAAAGTTCGGCGCGACAACTTGCGCGCGATATGGGCAAGCTGTACCGAACGCTGGACAATTGGAATTTCTACTTCCTTTCTCCGATAGACGGCTTCGAGCGCGAATTCGGACGGCGCGCAAACAAAAAGCGGTACATCTTCAATGCGGGCATCAAATGCAGTTACTACTCTTTTAACGGCGCAAAACCCGTCAAACACAGCGAAAAAAGCCCTTCCTCTACAAGGGTGTATTCCATAGGGAATCAAGAAAAAACTTAATTTAATATCGGAATACACCTTTGGGCGAGTCAAACAAAGAAGTCGAGAGTTTTCAATCCTCGGCTTCTTATCTTTTAATATCGATTATCAAGATAGTTCTTTTTTACAATATTATTTTCTAAAATGGCTCAAAACCGTTGACAATCATATTGTTTCGCGCTATAATAGTTAAAAGGATGAAGTCATTATGGTAAAACAAGTTCCCTATCTCTTTACAAAAGCGGATGT
>CANQJK010000070.1 GCA_947624235.1 uncultured Clostridia bacterium
AAAGAACCACCCGTCGCGCGAAGGTTTGACGTTGGTAATTTCACCGCAAACGGACAGATCGGACAATACTCCGTCTATGTCGAACAAACCGTGAATGTAATTATTAAGTTGCGTTACGCTTATCGTCATTTATTCTGTATCTGCACCAAATTGTAAAATAGCATTGCCCTTGTGACCGGTCCGACGCCACCGGGGACGGGAGACAAAGCAAAACATTTGCGCGAGGCTTCTTGCGAAACGTCCCCGTGGGTTTTGCCGTCCACAAAACTCAAACCCACGTCCACCACGACGGTTTTTTCAGTTACAAACTCCTCCGTTATCAAATCGGGAACACCGCACGCAGACACTATGACGTCTGCTCTGCGACAAACTTCCGACAGACGGACGGTTTTCGTGTGACACACCGTAACCGTTGCGTTGCGCGACAACATCATCAACGCCAAAGGTTTGCCCACAGCGTTGCCCCTGCCCACGATTACAACGTTTTTGCCCTGCAACTCGATGTTGTAGTGATCCAACAAGGCTATCACCGCCGAAGGCGTTGCCGGACGCACTCCCTCTCGTCCCAAGTACAACTGCGCAAGCGATATGGGATTGAGGCAATCCACGTCCTTCGTTATGTCCACATATTTGACAACGTCGGCATATTGAGCGGGAAGCGGTTGTTGAACGAGCACTCCGTTTACTTTTTTCGATTGCGAAACCTCTTGCACTGCCTTTGCAAAATGCTCAACGGAACACTGTGGCGGAACGGTTATGTTTTGGCAAACGATCCCGTGTTTGGCAGAGCTTACGGCAAGCGAATGAGTGTACTGCATCCAGGACATGTCGGGCATGCCCACCGTTGCCAACACTGCCTGCCTCTCCGCCGTGATACTGTCCACTTTTGCATATATCGATTCGGCACATTGTTTGCCCGATAGTATCAACGTCATTGCAAACTCCGAGCGTACGACGCCAATATACCGTTTACATAAGAAACGCTTTTTGCCGTGGAGTAAATTTTCGCCAGCGAAACGGCTTCGTTTATAGCGACGGGTACAGGCGTATCCAAATGTCTGATTTCCCAAATAGCCATTTCCAACAGGGCAAGGTCAGGTCTGTAAATGCGCGACAGCTTAAAGCCCTTTGACAAATCGGATATTATCTTGTCCAGCGTCTCTTTTTCCTCTATCACGCCCTGTACAAGCGCAATTGCAAATCGTTCGTCCTCTTCCGTAAGTTTTTCCTTGTCGAATTGAGAAAAATCTTCGTCAAACCGTTCGCTTATCAAATAGGAATATATTTTGCAAAAAGCGACTTCTCTTGCATAACTTCTCATCTTTCCACCGCACTTCATCCATAACGCACAAAACCCTTTGATAACTCAAAGGGTAGCGCGTTAATTTTCCTCAAATTCCACTTCAATAACATGAACATTGACGTCTTTTACCTTAAATTCCGTCATGTTCTCTATCGTATTTTTTACGGTACTTTGAATACTGCTTGCAACGTCGCTCACTTCGACATTGTATGCAAGTTTTACATATACGTCGATGTACACTTCGTCGTCGATGTAATCTGCCTTTATGGATTCGCGCGAAAGCTTGGAGTTTTCGGGGTATTTGACAACGCCTTCCACTTCGCTCAAAGCGCAATCCACTATATCTCTTATAATTTCGCTACTGTACACAAGTCTGCCCGACTCGTCAAATCTGTTTACGACTTTCATAGCTTGCTCCCGATGTTTTTTGAGCAACGCTGACAATTTTGCACACCGAATTGAGACTATCAAGCAAAAGCTTTCTGATGTCAAAATTTGCTCGCAAAAACTTGCGAGCATGCTTGCTCTTTTGTATTATAGCACAGTTTTGCAAAAAATACAATATTATACAGAGAGTATTCTTACATATTCCGGCTCAATAGAGGCTTCCGTCGCAATAATATTGTAAATACGCACCGTATCGTCACGCGTCAGTTCGTCTTTGTCAACAATAACGCTGACGTTATCGAGGCTGGCATTTACCGTAACAAGCACATCTTCGAAGCCTTGCGCTTTAAGCAGAGTTTCCAAAAGCAATTCCGTATCCATCGCGTTGACGATCTGTTGCTTTTGTATCAAAGCGTTTTGTCTTGCCTCGGCGTACTCGTCTCCTTCCATTGCAAGGATCGCATTCAGTTCGGCAATTTCATAATCGCGCGTAGATTGTCTGTTCAAGCGAGACGTCGTAAAAAAGCTTGTTTGAACGGTTTCGCCGTTAGCTTCGTTCTTGTTGTTGGCAAGAAGCGTCACGTTCAATACCGCCGCCACGACCAAAACGGCAACCATAGATACGATAAGAGCAATTTTCTTTCCTTTTGACATATTCAGTCCTCCCTAACTTTTATATGTTAGCACCGTAACGTCCTTTTGCGAGACATCCAACAGTGTCGTAACCACATTTATTATTTGAAATTTTATCACGGGATCGCTTGCGCCCTCCGCAACAACGACCACTCCGAGGATCTGTGGCGGAAGCGTCGCGGTAACAAGCGGTTCGCCTTTCACAGAGACCAAATGGTTTGTAGACGTTGTCACTCCGCCGGAAGAGGTCGTTTCCGTTTCGTAGGCATAAACCTTTTCCTCGAAGCTCTTGTAGGATATTGCAACGGATGCTTTTCCGCAACCTGCGATATTTTCTACTACGCTACAAATTTTATGTTCCATTTGGCTTATATATGATCGATCGGAATCATTTTGCGAAACATTTTTTGTGCTCTTCCCCACAAAAACGGCAATTACTACAACAAGCGCCAAAATCAGCGCAATGTACAATTCGATGTTTTTTACAGATTTTATCTTATTCCACACTTTCTTGATTTCAACCATATCGAACGCTCCGATTTTTTCTGTTTTCACTTGCCCCAAAAGTTCAACTCCAAACTGTCAACAACACCGCGTCGGGGAAAAACCTTTTTGCACAGCTTGCTACTAAATTCTCTTTGTTTCCGTCCGCCTTGCCATGTAACTTCACCGTCAAAACGTTGTTTTTCAGCTCTATGTTTGCCACTTCCAACCCGTTCGCCCTGAGCGTTTGTTCCAATTGAGATATAGACAATTCCTGCTGTCTGCTTTCTGCGTTGTCGATATATTGTTTTTGCACCGCTATTTGTCTGTCGTCGGAAAAAAGCAAGTTGCCCTCCCCGAACAATCCGATAAGCGGTTGCAATATGACCAAAGTTACAACAACGCCGAACACCGTTTTGACGTATTTGCGCGTTTGACCTTCGGGCAGTATTATATCGCACAATACGGACAAGATCGCCACGCCCGCGACTGTAATAACCCACTTTCCCATTTTACACTCCGTTTGCACTGCAAATTGCAACCAAAATCAGTATGGCAAACATAAAACTCACCGCCAGCACCAACACGGAAAGAAAGGTCAACGATTTGCTCATTCCTCCGAGAATTTTGGTGTACCTTTCGTCAACGATAGGTTCGCTCAACGCGACGATCGCCTGCAAACCCAAATTGACGCAAAGCACTGTAACCAACGGCTTCAACACAATAAAAAGCAGTATCAGCAACGTGACAGCGCCGAATGCGTTTTTTATCAGCGACGTGGAAGCCACCACGATATCGAATCCGTCCGCAAGATATCCTCCGAGAATGGGTATGTAACTTTTGGTGGCAAATTTGGCGGCGCGAAAGGAAATACCATCTATTGTGGAAGCTGATATCCCCTGTACCGTGGTAAATGCAGAAAAAAGCATAAACAATATGCCCAATATCCAACTTGCCGTGTTGTTGAAAAAGGATGACGCCTTGCTTACTTTGACGTTTGAGGATATGTTGCTTACAACGGAAAACACCAAGGCGAATATGGAAAGAGGCAACACCGCGCAACGCACTATCTCTATAACGCCCGTTGCAAACATGACCATGGAAGGTTGACAAACCGACGAAGCCATATTTCCGCCGTTTGCCACCAGCAAAGTGAGCAATATCGGCATGGAAACTTCCGCAAGCGTTCCTATTTTTGCCACAAGGGAGTAAACCTCGCCGTACAGATCCACTATCATATAGATGACGGATAACAATATGACAGTAACACCGACAAAAGAAATGACGCTGTCGGTGCTTTCGGAGATAATACCGCCGTTTGTTTTGCGTATCAATCCCAAAATGACCAGCACGACAAATATAGACGCAAGCTGTGGCATCAGATTTTTCAACCCTTCGGCAAAAAGGGACAAAAAAAGCTCCCAAAAACTTTCAGCGCTGTCAAATTCTCCGTTGATGATGCTTTGTACCTTGTCTGCAACAGAGCCAAAAAAGTCCTGCGCCACTCCGTCCATTTCGGAAAAATCTATATTTTCCAATCCCTCGCTGACATTGTCCGTCAAGTCATCCGTAACATCAGCATATGCGCGTACGGGAACTAAAAGCAATATCAAAAGCAACGTCAACACAAACAAACGAAATTTCATTGTACCAAACTGATTATTGCGCCGAAAAGCTTTTCGACAATGGGCAACGCGCAAAATAAAATGGCTATTTTAGATGCCAACAGCACTTTGTCTCCTACGCTTTTACACCCCGAGTCGATGCAAAGATTGTTGGAAAATTCCGCAAGATAACCTATTCCCACCACCTTGATAACGCACCCTATTGCGTCGCTATCCACGTTTGCTTGTTCGGCAAAGCTGTAAAACGTATATACAACGTTGTACAGCGCGTCGCATATCATCAACAACAAAAGGACGGACGCGCCCACCGTCAACGGAACGGCGAATTCCGGTTTAAGTTGTCTTACTACCAATATTCCGACCAAGGAAGCGATGGCGACAAGAGCAATTTTGATAAAGTCCATGGCTACAAATCGAATAGATCCTGCAATGTGTCATAAAGCTGTACGACGACATCCAACATCAGGACCAAGGCGACGATAAGCCCTACAACGGAAACGACCGTGGCAATTTCATCCTTACCCGCTCTTTTAAGCAACATTGTTGCAATTGCCGTCACAATGCCGATTGTTGCAATTTTCAAAATTATAGCTATATCCATAGTTTCACCGCTACATCAACACTATTCCCACCGTTACGCCGAGCAGTATTCCCAGCTTGGTATAAACAGACAATTTGCCTTTGTCTTGCTGAATTTTTTTGAGTTCTTGCGAGACGATATTAGCAAAGAAATCTACGTTCTTTTTCAATTCGTCCGTATTTACGCACGATAAACCGTTCCAAAAGGTGTCCAGATCCTTTTGAAAGGCGGATGAAAGTTTGCACCTCAACTTTCCCGTCTGCATATATTCTCTAAAAACATCCGAACAGTTTTGACAAAATTCCCTGTCAAAAAGTTCCTTTTCTATTTGTCTGCCCTCTATGTTTGCACGAAACAGCGCAACATATTTGTCGAGATCCGCAACAAATTCAGCTCGCCTCAGACAACGTTTTTCGACCAGTCTGCCACAGGCAAAACCGCACAAACTGCACGCAATAAGTATTACTATGTCTGTCATATTATTCTATATTTTGCAATTTTTTGTCATAATGCGCTGTTTTGAGGTCAAAAATCGAGTACTTGCTTCCGACGTGTTCCAGTATAACGGCTGTTGAAAACAGATGTGCAAGGTGGAATTTTTGGTCAAATTCTTCAACCGATCTGCCATGTGCACTACACGCAACGTTGATCCCGCTGTTTACGGACAATGTTACGAAAGGAATGTCGTCGGAAGATATTTCGTCGCACACTATCCACTGCGGAGACATTGCTCTTATACCGCACTCAAAGGCATATTGCTTAGAGCACCATTTAAGTATATCGCAACCCGAACGAGCTTCCGTCTCTTTGTCGAAAAAGAACTCTCCGCGCTCATCCACTACTAAAACATTGCTTTCTTTTGCCAGTTGCATTGCAAGATCCCGCAAAAAAGTCGTTTTCCCCGAACAGGGCGGTCCGATAACTACCACACTGCCTTGTCGGCAACGCAAATACGTTTTCTCATCCACACAGTGCACGATGTGAGGTATCCGAAAGCACAGCGATGTGTAACGCTGGAAAACAGAGCTTTCAACGGCAAGTTGACCGCAAACCCCAACTCTGACTCCGTCTTCGAGAGTAAAATATCCTTTTGAAAGCATTTTTTCGTATGCATATACGGAGTTGTTGCAAACGCGCCTGACTATACTGTCGCAGTCTTCCGATAGGATAGATCCACCGCTTCTCGCAGGAACCAGTCCCTTTTGAGAAAGGGAATACCACTGTCCGCCCACGTCCACTTTGACATCCATTCCGTTGCGGATCCTTATTTCGCGCACATCAGAAAGACCGACAAGCCGTTCGCTGACCTCCTTTGGCAAACAGTCCCACACTTTCATACAATAAAATATTGGACAAGCAGAAAAATTATACCTTTTACAATGCTTCGATAAAAAATAAAGTTCGTAAACCCAATAAAATAGCGCACAAAAGAAACCCTTCACCTTGGCAGTCATACCACAAGGAAAGTTATGAGCCAACCCAATTCGTTATGGAAATTGCCACCTTCCCAACATTTGACACAAAACCAAAATCACCCATATATAAACTTCTAATATAAAAAAAAGTAAATGACGTTTTGGCGCGCACGGGCAAAGAAACTCTTTTCAAACATTACCACAGAGGGAGAGATTAGCAAAAATTTTTGTTAGAAAACCACGCGCACCCCAATATTTAAGAACCAAAATTCTGGTTCTATAATAAATGTTGGGGTGTGAGTAAAAAAATATAGAGCAAAGACTCTTTTTCAGTGTATAATTGAATTGGTAAAAACCACTGGGAAAAAGGGAGATTGCTCTA
>CANQJK010000071.1 GCA_947624235.1 uncultured Clostridia bacterium
AAACTTGTAGTCGGCAATTCCCACCGTCCAGTTGGATGTGCCCGTAAGCGTGGCTTGGAAGTCTTTGCCGAAGTTTGTCAACTCGACATAGTCCGACGCCAACTTGGGTATAGACTCTGTTTTGGTTTCGCCACAGACACCGCATGTATATGTACGGACGCCCTCTTTATCCTCCGTGGCTTCCTCGGTGACGGAACCGCCGTCCCACTTGTGGCCTGTTGCCACCATTTCCTCGGTGAAAGTTTCCTCGCAATCGTCGTTGACGCAAGTAAAGGTTTTTGTCCCCGTATCGGTGCAAGTGGGCGCTTTCGTCACAGAACTATTCCATACATGCAGACAAGGCGCATACAAACGAAAACTCAACACGCCCTTTGCGGAACCGCTCAACACAAGGTAAAGCGTATCGTCCTTTTGCACGTCCACAGCGTCCTTTTCCACATCGGCGACAAAGTCCACCGCGTCTGCTTGCGTGTTTAATTGTTTGTGCGCTTTGACGCTACCGTTTGGAGCTTTTACCACAACGTAAGCCAACACGCTACCTTCAAATTTGACGGTAAATGCCGCTTGACACTTTTCGGGTAAACTTTGACCAAAAGTGTACCCAACGGCTACTGCGCCCTCTACCGTAACATTACTTGTCGTTACAGCCGTTTGACCGTTGCTTGCAAGAGTAAAGTTGCCCGTTGCGCCGTCAAAATCCGTTGCAACTCCGTACACCCAACTTTGAGAACCGAATTGCTCTGCAAAATCGGCGTAGGCGTCCAACACCTCTACGCGCGTAGCGGGACAGTTTTGACATGTAAAAGTGCGTTGTCCCTTTGAGTCAAAGTCTGACAATGTTGTGATAACGCCCTGATCCCAATCGTGATCTGTTTTGTCTATCGGTTCCGTTTTGGTTGCCGTGCAACCGCTATTGGTGCAATGAAAAGTGGTTTCGCCCGCTTCGTTGCATTTGGGGGCTTTGGTTTGCGTACCGTTATCCCAGTTGTGCGCCGTAACTTGAACGGGTACGGTTTTGGTTTGCTCACAACCCTCCACCGTGCAGTGGAAAGTTTTGACGCCTTCCTTGTAGCAAGTGGGCTGAGTGGTTATCTCGCCGTTATCCCAAACGTGCTCGTGCTTGCCTACATTGGCTCCGTTACATGCCGCAAGTCCAAAAGTAAGGCAAATCAACACCGCCATCATAAGACTGAAAATTTTTAGCCTTTTCATAAATACTCCTACATATTACATATTGCCAACCGATTAAAAATATCGTTTGTCGGCGTTTTTGCCATATAAGAATAATATTTGCCAAACACCTTGTCAATAAATAATTTTGAATTTGTGCATTTGCACAATGCCTAAACGATAAAATTTGTGCATATGAAAAAGTTGACTTTTCGTAGCGACTATACTAATATTTATATGTGGGTAGTTTTTAACGGGACAAAACCTCAAAAAAAAGAACTAAACGGACCGTTGCCACGCCAAATATTCGCGCAAAAGGGGAGAAAAATGAAAAAAGCCGTAACGATACAAAGCATCGCCGAACAGCTTAATTTGTCGCGCAACACCGTATCCAAGGCGCTGAACGGACAATATGTACCCGAAGCCACGCGAGAACGCGTGTTAAAAAAAGCGCAGGAGATGCACTACAAATGCTTGAACGTAAGCAACATCGAACTTGGCGCCAAGCGTTACCGCATCTTGATGGTGGCGGGCAAACCCCTTATCAACATAAATTATTTTATCCCGTTGGTAAAATCCATTGAGAACAGTTGCTATCAGCACAATTATGAACTTTTTCAATACACATATGCGCTTAATCGCACCCCATTTTCGGGTTTTGCCGAATATGTAAAGGAACTAAACGTAGACGGCATTGTGGCGATAGAATGTTTTGACAGAGATTTTGTAGCCAAATTGGTAAATCTGGGCAAGCCCATCTGCTTTAATGACTTTACCGCAAGCAACCTTCGGTTAAACAAAAACTACGACATCATAAGCACCGACGACGAAAGGTCCGTTTTTTACATAGTAAAATACTTGGGACAAAAGTACAACTTAAAGCACTTTACATTTGTGGGCGACCGCACTCACTGCCTGAGTTTTTACGACAGGTATGTGGGCATGCGCAGGGGCATAAGTTTGGGGATAGGGCTACACACCGACAGCCACGACATACTGTGCAAGGACGAAAGCTTTGACTACGGCAACCCCGAAGCGATAAAAACGGAAATTTTGAAGCTTCATCACAGACCGGAGTGTTTTGTTTGTTGCAACGACTTTGTTGCGCGCAACGTTTGCGACGCATTGAAAAGCCTCAAACTGCGCGTACCGCAAGACGTACTTGTCGTAGGATTCGACAACGTGCCTGAGTCCACCGCTGTGACGCCCGAGATCACGTCGTTTTCCATAGATAAGGACTTTTTGGGCAGGGAGGCGTTGAGGACACTTGTAAACCGCATTGAAAATCCCGATACACCCACTCGTCTGATAACAGTTTCCACCAATCTTGTGCTACGAGAATCTACCAACCGCGCACACCTGTGATTTTTGCCGACGAACACCGCAGACGTCGCATGCCACGCCAAGCAGAGACCGCTATCTTGTATTTCTTGCAGATTGTATTCTTGCAGTGTTTATGTGGAACGGTGTCCACCGCATCCGTGGTTGAGTAAAAAATTACCCGATGTTTTACATGCACCCCAAAAGTCGGACACAAAGTGAACAACATTTGGGGGCATTTCACATTTGACACAGAGCCTTTTTTACAAAATAGTACGAACCCGACTAAAACCAGTCGGGTTCGTATTGGTTTTGGGCAAACGCTTTGTTTGGGGAAAGTGCTAATTGCAGAAGTCCCCACAAGGTTTGCGTTGCCCCCAAAAGTTGGACAAGGAAGCAAGGTCCAACTTTTGATGTCTTTATTTTTTATAAAGCTTGCACAGGCGGTTGCGCTCTGCCAATTTTATATAGATTTCATCGGTCAATGTAATTGCTTCGGCAAAATTATTTTCTTTTACCCTGTCGCGCAGTTGTTCTGTTTTGGCGACAAGTTCGTTTTCGGCGTTCATCGTTTCGGGACAGGACACGGGATCGCTGTATCTCAAAAGTTCTTCCAACGTTTCTATATTTTTGCGTGCGGTTGCGTCAGTGCAGATGTCGGCGATAGACGCCATGTCCGTTCTGAGCCTTGCAATGGTCTGTGTGTCGGTTACCGTTGACGTGTCCAATTCCTCAACGACGTCCTTTGCAACGTCCGTTGCGATAAAGCCCAAGGCTCCTACGGCGAGAAGAAGTACCGATACGATCACCGATATCCAAACAGGGACGTTGACAAACGCGACGACGACACAAAGCGCTATGCCCGCCACCAATTGTGCCACGGCATATATCAGCGCCACCTTGAATATGGGAAAGCCGTACAGTTTGCTCTTAGCGCCCCCGCAAAAAGCATATGCAAATACCACACCGCTCAAACATATTGCAAGTACCGTAAAGCCGAATTCGATCCAGGACACCGTAGCTTTGGGAAACGGTATGACGAGAAACACCATGCAATACACGGCAAGTACTACCGCAAAGGAAATTATTGTATACAAAACACTTTTCTTCATGCTTCACCTCATGCTTTTTTTGCTCCACATTCGGGGCAGAATTTTGATGTAATACCTTTTGCGCCACACACGGGACAATCCCACGCAGACGACGCCTCGGGTTTTTGCGTGCCACATTCGGGACAAAACTTGGAAGTGATGTTTTTTGTGCCACAGTTTGGGCAGTCCCACGTTGCGGGTTCCGGTCTTTTTGCACCGCACTCCGGGCAGAACTTGGTGGTTATGCCCTTTTTGCCACATACCGCGCAATCCCACGCGTCCTGCGAAAGAGTGGTTTGGGCAACTTGGGCGGTTTCGTTCAAATTGGGGTTGAGCGCATCCTTGGTCATGCCTATAACGCTACCCATTGCACCGAGAGAGATACCCATAGCGGCAATATCGCCCATGGCGCTACCTGCACCGCCGTTACCCGTAAGTCCGTTTTTCATTGCTTCCGTGCCTACTTGTCGTGCGGTTTCCTGTTGGTAGGTATATCCCTTGGCTTTCATTTCGTCCGCCTCGGCAAAGGCTTTGGCACGGTAGGCTTCCGCCTCTGCCTGCGCCTTGATCTTCAACGCCTCCGCTTCGCCCTGCGCGTCTACCATTTTGAGTTTTGCGTCCGTTTGCGCCTCCACTATCTTGCGTTCCTGCGCGGCCTCTGCTTCTGCCTTGCGAATTTGTTCCTGCCTCACAAGCAACGTTTTGTCGGCAAATTGTTGTTTGAGCCGTTTGAAGTTGGGATCGTCATCCGGAGTGAGTATGCTTGTTATGTAAAACTCCGGCATGGTAAGCCCGTATTCTTCCAAAGTCAGATTGATGATAGCTCTCAATTTGTCGGAAAGAACATCGAGATACTCGTCTACTTCCAAAATATTGATGCCTGTTTCTCTGATGGCGCGGGCGAGATTTGCCTTTACTTTGTTCATTATAAGCGCTTTGAACTGCCCCACCACATGAGCGACGCCGTACTTGTCGTTGCCCGTCACGTCGTCGCGGGTAAAACTGCTTGCCGTGCCTACCAGCTTTACAAGCAATCTTCGAGAGTCGGTAACACGCATGTTAAAATTACCGCATGCGCCCAAGTCGATGTGCAAACCCGAAGCGGGATCGAACATACGCACTTTGCTGTCCGTGCCCCACTTGATGCCCATTTGAGTGGTGAGGTTGACAAAGTACACCTCCGAATGGAACACCGTGTCGGGAGAAACGGGCAACTTGTACAAATTTTCCAACAACGGCAAATTTTGTGTTGCAAGCGTGTAGCGACCTGCGCCAAACAGATCCAACGCCTTGCCGTCGCGAAAGAATATCGCCTCCTGCGACTCGTGCACTATCAACTGCGAACCCAGATTGAAGTCCTCAATGGGGTGCTTCCACACAAACACATCGTTGCCGCCCTCGTATTTGATTACGCTTGCCAACCCTTGGTTCTTTACTTCTTCCTGCTTGATACGCTTTTGCACGTCGATTTCCGTATCGCACAGGGGACAAACGTACTTTTCCGCCGATTTGTCCGCTGTCAACGTGCAACTGCAAGACGGACAGGTAAATTTGACAAGCGCTTTCATGCTTTCGCGCGTGTTGATGTGTTCGTGACACACGGGACAAAGCGCGTCTTCTCCCTTTGTTTGGTCAAAAATGACCGTATTGCCACAATGCGGACACACGCGTGAAGTCAGCTTTTCCGTTCGCACGTCAATGACGTGTCCGCAGGAACACTCTATTTTCTTTTTTGCAAAAAATCCCGTTTTCCCTTCGGCATAGTTACCGCAATTGGGACATTCAATTACAAATTTGGACATTTAGCTTTTCTCCTTATTTTGCCTTTTTGTTTTCTTTTTTACCCTTTTGTTTTAATTGTTGATACTGCTGATATTCTTCGGAGGTTGGTCCCGCCTCTATTATGTCAACCCACTTTAACAATGTTGACTTTTTTAGTACCATGCGTGCACGAACTTCTACTTCTTTACTGCTATCTCTATTTGGCTTAACATCTTCTAAGACAAATACATCGTCTTCACCACAATCGTATAATGCAAAGCGACCATGCGCGAACGCATTACGAATGTGATCAAAAATGCTCGTGACTTCATTGCATTTAGCCTTATAAATTGCTATTCGTTCACAATCTCTACTTTTGTTAAAACCCTTTTTCAAATCAGTTTTTTCGAAAGCGCTTTTCATCATACTTAGCGTTTCCGCCGTGGCAAAAGTTTCATTTCGTTTTAATCCCGCAATTTTAAACAGGAATTCTTTGAACTCGTGTTTTCCCAAAATGCCTTTATCCCACCTGTATGTGGTAACGTAAATGCCTCTGTAACTTCTTGAAACAATCGGGGTGTTGATAACATAAAAACCGAACAGTTTTCTAAACTCTTCATCGGAAATTTTATCAAAAAACTCATTTTGTAACCACCCCGGATGTCGTGATGTATATTCATGTCCGTTAGTACCGCTCATTTTTTTCTCCTTGTTTTTGTTTTTTTTATTCTGTATTTTAATATTTTTTTATTGGTGGCAATTGATTATTCCTTAGTCCACTTATAACGACAATAAGTAGATGCAAGAAACCTTGCTGCTGTCGCAGAATCATCTAAATTTTTTATCGTTTCAAGCAGACCAACATAATCAGATGGATATTTCCAACCCACCGGATCCTCAAAATATGCATTTGCGAGGCTCGAACAATTTTGAAATGCGTTGCTTTCAATCAATGTTACACTGCTTGGAATCGTGATACTTGTTAGACTACTGCAACCACAAAAAGCGTCATCTTCAATCGTGGTGATGCTATTGGGAAGAATAATACTCTCCAAACTGCTACAACCATAAAATGCACGATCAATAGTGTTAGGGATTTTTGCTTCCCTTTGGTTTGGCGGCATAACCGTAGCTATGCCGCTAAACTCTTT
>CANQJK010000072.1 GCA_947624235.1 uncultured Clostridia bacterium
CTTTGTTGTCCGTAGCCGATACGGCGCTCCTTTATATATGAGACGTCGGGCTATGTTTTGCCTGTGCCTCATCGATTGTGCGCAAAACGTCTCAGCCTTCTCGAATGTACGCAAAATCTCCACGCATATATACGCAGACGTTTAGTAAAAAAATTGCTTATATAATAAATGTTGGGGGTGTGAGTAACTTCTTCAACAAATACAAAATCTTCCTGTACATTATTAAGCGAACTACGATCGTCAATAACGACCGCTTGGAGACCGCGCTTTATAACGTGAAATTGCCAAAAAAACAAAACATAAATTTACGCTTTTGTCGAATAGGGAACGCTCGGCACTTCTTCCATGTCTGTTTGCGCTTGTCAAATAACGTTTTGCGGTATTTGTATAATAACCGTTTATTCGCACGGCAGTTGTTAAATGATTGCTCGCCTCTCCATTATACTTTTGGCAGGACAATGTACTTTTGGAATTTTGTAAGGCTAAATATAATCTATATCTTACATCACAATACAACTTTTACTTGCCGAAAGATCCCTTGTTTATTTGCCGAAGTAACGGCTTATCTGTGCCATTTTGTCCATTTGCTTCACCTTGAAAGGACAGCGTTTTTCGCAACGTCCGCATTGGACGCAGGCTCTTGCCTTGACTTTTAACTTGTCATAGGACAATGTACTTTTGGGAATTTTGTAAGACTAAATATTATCTATATCTTACATCACAATACAACTTTTACTTGCCGAAAGAGCGCTTGTTTATTTGCCGAAGTAACGGCTTATCTGCGCCATTTTGTCCATCTGTTTCACCTTGAAAGGACAGCGTTTTTCGCAACGTCCGCATTGGACGCAGGCGCTTGCCTTGACTTTTAACTTGTCATAGTGGTCGGAGGCGATGTTATCCCCCGCAAGCGCAAGGTCGTAGTACTTGTTTACCAACCCGACGTCGATATGCGCAGGGCAGGGTTGGCAGTGATTGCAATACACGCAGTTGCCCACAGCGGTTTGAGGCGTAAATTCGCCGATAACGGAATAGTCGCGTTGCTCGGGAGTGGCATCAAGAAAGGTGAGCAACAAGTCCAGATCCGTCACGTTCCTGATGCCCGGGAGAGCTACAAGCACTGCGGGACGGTCCAGACAATATTGCAAACATTGCGTTGTAGTAAGTTTTTTTCTAAAAGGAGAGGTCGTTTCATCCAACAGTTGTCCGCCGTGAAAGGGTTTCATGACGCTGACGCCCACGCCCATTGTTTCGCAACGACGAAGCAAGCGAGCGCGCTCCAACGTCGTGCCGATGCCGTATTCGTCGCCACATTCCAGGTCGTATGCGGGATTTAGCGAAAACATCATCATGTCGGCAATTCCCGTGTCCAGGATCCGGTTGCAAACGGAGGGCGTATGCGAGGAAAAACCTATATGTTTTACAACGCCCTGTTCTTTAAGCTCTTGCACATACTGCAATATGCCACCCGAAACGATCTCCTCCCAGTCCTCCGATTCGTCCACGCAATGCAAAAAACCAAAATCGACGTGATCGGTGCCGAGTTGTTGCATTTCCCAAGCAAAAGTTTGCTTGATCTGGTCAAGATCGCGCGACCAGCCGTATTGCGAGTTTCGGTAGACCGCCCCAAAATGCAACTGAAAATATATCTCGTTGCGCCTGCCTTTGATAGCCCTGCCGAAGGGCGCAAAAACATTGGACGCCCATGCGCACAAATCAAAAAAGTTGATACCGTTGTCTATCGCCTTGGATATCGCATATTCTATTTCTTCATCGGACGCATTGACAAGTCCGCCCGTGCCTATGCCCAACGTTCCTATCTGTTCTGTTCCGTGCGGAAGTTTTCTATATTCCACTTTTCTCACCCCATGTCCTCATTTTTGCCCTTTAAGGCTTATTTTTCGCTATCGAGCAATGTCAATTCTATCCCCACCACGCCAAATTGACGTTGACGTTCCAAACTGTAATAACAAAGCATGTCCTCTGCTTTTGCCGAGGTCTCCCCTTGCGCGTACCCGCATTTAGAAAGGTCCAACGTGCGATACAATTGCGCAAAGTCGCAAAAAACGTGTAGCGCCTTGACTTTTGCAAACAAGGTATCCGCCTCGCAGTCAAATCGGATGATATCGCCCACTTTGATTTTTCGGCGTTTTTCGTCATAAAGGCGCAGTTCTATGGTCTTGCGCCCTTCGGCTATTTTGCGAAACGGTTCGCGTTGCAGGTGCATTGTGTGTGTAGACATATTTTTATTATAATTTGACCGCGTCTTTTTGTCAACACAGTGAGCTATCAGCAATTTCAAATCACCACCGAGATATATTGTTTCTCGGGCATATTTGCGGTGAAAAACAGCCCCGACAAATTGCCGAGGCTGTATATCCCATTTGAAATGGTTGTGAATTACTCTTCTTCGAGAATTTTCTTGGCGTCTTCGATGATCTTGGGTACGCTGGGAGCGGGCACTTCTTCGTAACGGACGTATTTCATCTCGTATTTGCCTCTGCCCTGCGTCATGGAGCGAAGATCGGTTGCGTACTTCAATATTTCCGAAAGGGGAACTTCGGCTGTGACTACCTGTTTGCCGTTGACCATTTCTGTGCCCATTATGCGACCGCGACGCTTGTTCATGTCGCCCATTATGTCGCCGAGATAGTCGGCGGGAACGGTGATTTTAAGTTCGTAGATGGGTTCGAGCAACACGGGGCTTGCCTTTTCGCAACCTGCCTTGTAGGCGAGTATCGCCGCCATCTGGAAGGCGATATCCTTGCTGTCTACGGGGTGGGACGATCCGTCGAACAAGGTCGCTTTGAGGTTGACCATGGGATACAGTTGCGTCAAAACGCCCTTTTGTATGGCTTGACGAAGTCCCTTTTCCACCGAAGGAATGAATTGACGGGGAACGGTTCCTCCCACTACTGCGTCGACAAACTCAAATATGCCGTCCGCCGCACCCGGTTCAAAACGAACTTTGCAGTGACCGTATTGTCCTGCTCCGCCCGATTGCTTTTTGTGTTTTCCTTCCGCCTCGACCGACTTGCGAATGGTCTCACGGTAGGGAATACGCGGATCCTGCAACACCGCCTCGCAGTTGAACTTGGATTTGAGCTTTTTGCAAATGACGTCCAATTGCGTGTCGCCCAAGCCGGAAAGGAGCATTTCGCCCGTTTCGGGATCTTTGGTGACGGTGAAGGCGATATCTTCGTCTTTAAGTTTGGAAAGTCCGCCGAACACCTTGTCCTCGTCGCCCTTTTTGGCCGCATATACTGCGCGAGAATAAACGGGACGGGGAAGTTCAACAGGTTTAAGCTCCACTTCCGCACCTTCGCAAAGCACGTCTCCCGTGCCCGTTGCGGAAAGTTTGGCAAGCGCGGCAAGGTCGCCTGCGCAAGCGCAATCGGTGTTTTCCTGTTTTTTGCCCTTCATAAAGTACACTTGGGATATCTTTTCCGTCGCACCGCTGTTGAGATTTTTGAGAGACATACCGCTTTTGAGGGTGCCCCTGACGACCTTGAACAGCGACAATCTGCCCACAAAGGGATCGGCGATCGTCTTGAACACGCGCAAGACTACGGGAGCCGTGGCGTCGGGCGCAACAACGTTGCCGTTTACGTCTACGGTAGGACGCGCCTCGGGGCTGGGCAACGTGCCCACAATGAAGTCCAAAAGTTGATTGATGCCCTGACGTTGCAAAGCAGAGCCTGCAAGCACGGGAACCGTGGAGCCGTTCAACAGACAGGTGGCAAAACCGCGAGTGATCTCCTCTGCCGTAAGTTCCTCTCCGTCAAAAAACTTCATCATCAATTCGTCATCGCTTTCGGCGGCGATCTCCACTATCGCCGAGCGAGTCTGCTCGTATTCGTCGTGAAGCCCCGCGGGAGCACTGCCACCGCCTGCAAAATTGACATATTCGCCCGATACGGCATTTATATATCCGACCATTTTGTGTCCGTTAAGTTCGGGAACGATAATGGAGGACACTTTGCCGAACCGAGATCTGATGGCTTCTACCGTTTGAGAGAAGTTGGCGTTTTCCTTGTCCACTCCGTTGACGAATATCACGGAAGGAATTTTGTGTTCCAAGCAATATTCAAGCGCCTTTTCGGTGCCTACGCTCATGGAACCTGTTGCGCTGGTGACGATTATCACGCTGTCGGCAACCGTCAAAGCCTCCAACATTTCACATTCGAAATCGAAGTAGCCGGGAACATCGATGATGTTGATCTTGGTTCCCTTGTAGGTGCAATTAGCAACGGAAAGGCTTATGGAAATTTTCCGTGCGATCTCTTCGGGATCGAAGTCCATTGTGGAGTTGCCGTCATCCACCTTTCCGAACCTGTCCAACGCGCCTGCGTTGTAGAGGAGAGCCTCGGCGAGAGTTGTTTTGCCTTCTCCGCTGTGCCCGATCAAAGCAACGTTACGTATGTCTTTCGCAAATACAGCCATAATAGTAAGTACTCCTAAAAAATATTCATTTAGCCTGTTTGCCCAAATTATCCATTTTAACAAACCACTATTTTAGATTATATACTAAATGACAATATTTTTCAAGAGTGTTGAGCAATTTATTCCAAGAAAAATCTGTATTTTTCTTCTAAACTGTTGCCGTCGGCGTCTATGACCGTGCAAACGCCCTCTTCTTTGGGCGTCTTTTTGTATTTTTTGCGTATTCGGCGCGCCACGCCTTCCAAACTATCGAATATCTTGACGTTGGGAAACACGCGCGAAAAACTGTGTTTGTAAAAATTCATGCTACTGTTGGCAAGCGCTATGCAATCGAACTGACCTGCATATTTTTCGCACATATCCGAAATGTATCGCACGATTATCCGTTCGTTTTGAGACTGTGCCAATTGGGGGAAATCGGGCATTTCCACCTTGATGATGTCGGGCAAGGTTTGGGCGCGCACTGCAAATGGATCGCCTGCTACCAACACTTTCGATGCGGTATATGTGGTTGCGTGCAAAACGGGCGCGTCGCATCCGAACACATCGAGCGCACTGTCGGCAAAACTCTTCAAACAGCGCGAAGTGAGCGCAACAGACGACAACACTATCGCCTGACAGCCCATATCCGACAACTTGTGGACTGCCGTGGCGCCGATATCCATTAGTTGCTTGGAATTTTTGCAACCCAAAGGAAGCTCCTTTTCCTCTACCAGACACACAAAGTTTGCCGAAACGACTTGTCGAAGCTTTGCAAGCGTGGGAACAAAACCCACTCCGTCATCCACAATTCCCACCGAGAGCATAGTAAAACCTCCTCAAAACAAATGATACGACATATTGTACGAGAAACATAATGGTAAAATTCTGTAAAAGTGCAAAATTGCCCGCAAAAACTTGCAATAATGTGGCTAAAAACTGTTGCGTAAAATGACAAAGTATGATAAGATATATAGGCAAAATTAGTAGTGGAAATATGAACATAAGGAGATACTAATGCCTAATATCAAATCCGCAGAAAAAAGAGTTTCTGTTTCAGCAACAAAAAAGCTTCAAAATCAAATGATCCGTTCGCAAATGCAAACGGCTGTAAGAAAATTCAATGCCGCCATTGCAGAAGGTGACGTCGAGACGGCAAAGAGACTTTTGCCCGTTGCCAGTTCCAAAATAGACAATGCCGCGGTCAAAAACGTCATTCACAAAAACGCCGCCAACCGCAAAAAGGCGCAAATTGCCAAGGCGCTTTCTCAATTGGAGAGAGGTATCGTCGTGGTAAAGGTGGACGCCAAAACTTTGAAACAGGCAGAACAAAAAGCCGCCGCTCAACGCAAGGCAGAAGAAGCCGAAGCTATCAAAGCGCAACGCAACGAAGCAAAGAAAGCCAAAGAGGCCGCAAAAGCCCCCGCAAGCAAGAAGTCTTCCTCCAAGGTGTCTGCACCCAAGGCTCCCAAAGAGAAATCGGACGCACCCAAAAAGCGTTCTTCCAAAAAGCCCAAGGACGACACGACCTCGGGAGACGGCGACGGCGAAGTGAAATAATTTTGAATTTATTCGGCAACCCTGCACCACCGTGTGCGGGGTTTTTGTTTGTGGTAAACACCGCGATTTGCGTTTGGGGGATATCCGCAAATAATTTTGGCGTCGCTGTTGGAATACTCCGCTCCCTGTCGTTCGCTTCGTGGCGTTCACTCACTTCGTTCGTTCGGCTGAGCGAACTCCCGACCAGTCGGTGCGATATACTTTTTCTGTTTTGGGATAAGTTTATACAACAAAAAGAGGCTGTCGCGTTAAGCGGCGGCCCTTCTGCATATTTGCAAGTATTTATTCAAAACACTCAAGCCGTTTGACTTGAGTGTTTCGCCACTTTGAGGTATAATTTTTTTGACCAACAAATCCCTGCAAAATGGAGTTTAATTATACCATGTTTTGTAATTCCA
>CANQJK010000073.1 GCA_947624235.1 uncultured Clostridia bacterium
GCGTTTGCCGATGGGGCAGATCACAAAAAAACAAGACTTTTTTGTTTGTTTGATAATAAATTGTTGATAAATTCATAAAGATTTGATATAATCTTGATAACAAAAAGAAATTGCATCTTAAATAGCGAGCGGTGATGGGCTACCGCAAAAATTGCGTAGGCATATTTGCCGAAAGGCGCTTTGTCCACCTGCGAGACTGAAAGCGAACAAATATTTTGCGCGACGATCTTGTCGTGGCGCGACATTCAACGCAACAAGCATTTTTAAGGTCGCTAAATATAACGACAAAACGAACGACAAGCCAAAAATCTCACCCCATATGCGCAATTTTGGCAAAAATATCGACACGGGGACGGGTTTTTGCGGTTATTCATCACATCTAATGCAAAATAATCATCAACAAGGGAGGTACTTATGGCAACAAAAAAACAACAAATCGACACCAATTTGTCAGGTGAAGCAAGCAAAAACGAAAGCGAGGTGCAAGCGCATTGCGTTACCAACGACGCGACATCTTCCCAAGCGGAGCAAAACGGCGCTTGTAAAGTTTCAACCTACCGTCAACCCCCGTTGGAGTTGCTCAACAAATCGGCGGTGGCAGAGGATACCGAGGCGGATCGCCGTGCGGAAGTGGCGGAAAAGATCACAAACAAGCTGGCGGTATTCAATATTCGCGTAAAAATCTCGGATACCATCGTCGGTCCAACCGTCACCTCATATGTGTTCGATGTGCTTTCGCAACGCACGCGCGTGGGCGAAATCAACAGATTTGCCGACGATCTGAGGGAATGCGTCGAGTCGCGTGACGATGTGCGTATTGTCGCGCCCTGGCGGGGCAAAAATCAAGTTTGCATCGAAGTTACAAACAAAACAAGGCGTCGTGTGTTACTCCGCGACGTTTTGGAGTCGGAAAAATTTCAAAAAAATCAAGGCGACTTGGTGTTTGCCATCGGGCAGGGCACTGACGGAGAAGCCCTTGTTGCGGATCTCGTCGATATGCCACACTTGCTCATTGCGGGCATAGTAGGTTCGGGCAAGACCATGGCGTTAAACTGTCTGATCGTCAGCTTGCTGTACAAGTACGGTCCCGAATACGTTCGCTTTGTGTTGGTAGATCCCAAGCTTGTGGAGTTGTCGCGCTACAACGGTTTGCCCCATATGTTGACGGACGAAGCGGTCATCTGCAACAGCGACGCATTGGCGTCAATGGACTATCTGATCTGCGAAATGGAATCTCGTTATCAACTGTTTCGTCAAAACGGCGTGGATTGCATCACCCAATACAACCGCAAGGTCGCCTCAAACGCAACGCGTATGCCGTATTTGGTGTTTGTCGTGGATGAACTTTACGATTTGATGTGCCTTCACAAGCGTGCGTTCGAAACAAAACTTCACCGTATCACGCAGACGGCGCGCGCGGCGGGCATACACATTGTGCTTGCCACTCAACGTCTCGACGCCAAAAACATCACGGGCACGATCAAAGCCAATTTGCCCAGCCGTATGGCGTTCAAGACTATATCTTATATGGATAGTGGCAACATTGTAGGTCGTGGCGGTGCGGAAAAACTGTCGGGCAGAGGGGATATGCTGTTTCTCCCGCCCTTATCGATGGATCTTGTGCGTGTTCAGGGCGCGTACATATCCAACGAGGAGATCAAAGCCGTCGTAGACAACGTACGCAACAACAATCAGGCGCAATTTGACGAGAATGTTGCCAAAAGCATTTTTGTTTCCAAAAAGCAAGCGGAAGAGTGCGACGTCGACGAACAACAGAAGAAACGTGTGAAGTTCAAGTTGACCGCTAACGGAAAGAGTTATAGGGTGTGCTCGTGCAACGGAATGGCGCCCTCCGCAGTCGTTATCCCCGACACGTATCGCAACTTGCCCGTAACCAAAATAGGCGAAGGTGCGTTTAGAAATTGTGACGAACCGGTTTCGGTCGTAATCTCCAACGGCGTCACAAGCATAGGCGAGGAGGCATTTGCCAATTGCGGTAATTTGGCGGAGGTTAACATTGCAAACAGCGTCAAAACCATACAAGACATGGCGTTTTGGGGTTGCACAAGCCTAAAAGACGTGTACTATTGCGGGACGCAGGAGCAGTGGCAAGCCGTGCAAATCGGTGCGGGCAACGAGGATCTTACCAATGCGACAATTCATTTTGTGCAGTAAGCGTCGCCCGTAACGGTAAAAGGGACCATATCCGCAATGTTAAAACGTACAATTTGACAACTCGCATAGTAAACATTGCGCAAACTAAATACAAGCCACGCAGAAAAGGGGCTACCGCAAGCGAATTTTGCTCGCTTGCGGTAGCTATTTTTGTATTTGAAAAAGTCGAATTCAACTTTCCATCACGGGTTTGGTTGAGTTTGTTGCGGTCGGGCAGGGGAGTAATTTGTAATACATGCAGACTGCTCGGGATATTCTTTGCTCACGCAGGCGCAATTGTAAAAATATGCCTCTTTTTGTCGTTAAGTCGGCTTTTACCCAACTGCGTGGCGGATATTTCAGCAGTATTTGCGGGCAACATCAACCAAACAAGCGCGTTTTGACAATTTGCAAGAAGCGATCTGTTTGCGTGACAAGAGCGCAAAAAACGGCTTTTGTCAAAAGCCGAAGAAAATATCAATTGTTTGGACTCACGTCGCAATAACTCCAATCGGAATCGCCGTGTCTACCCGAAGCGTCAACTGCTTTTACGCGAATGATATCCACGTTCATTTCGTTGGGGCACAACCACTGGCATTTATCCACGGTAAATTGCGTTCCGTTTGCCTCTACAACATAGTATGTGGCATTTTTTACGGCATCCCATGCGAACAAATTGTCCGCTTGGCGCCGGATGTTGCTTACGTCGCCCAATTGGCTTGCCGTGTGCGAAAAGTTGATGCTCGGCACGTCAAACATACCGTGGAATACGTAAATAAACGCAAACGCCACAAAAGCAACGAACAATATCATTGTGGTGATTTTTAGTATTTTGATCGCCGACGCACATCGGTGTCTGTCTGTTTTTCCTTGTCCTTCCATATTGATTTCCTCCTGATTTTTGGGACATATTTCTTGGCGAATTTGCGCCGAGATTGTTTTTTTTGCATAAAAAAAGAGATACAACAGTATCTCCATTGCACACACTTTTTCAATGCAACGCAATTCTATCACAGCGCTTAATTGCCGTCAAATGTTTTTAACAATATTTTTGTGAAAATTTTTGAGGCGTTTATGCCGAAAACCTTTTGTTCCTTTGTTGTGTAACAAGCCAACGAATGCCACGTTGTAGCGCACCTACAAGAAGCAAGAGAAAAAGTATAATATAGCCCGACTTTTTTGAAATAAGTATGAACGAAGGATAGTCGAAGTGACGGACTCGTCCCGAGCGTAGCGAGGGTAAGTGGAGCAACACGTGGTGTTGCGGAGCGCTACCTTGTCGCAACATTCGCTTGTCATCACCAAGCGTGCAAGCACACTCGGTTCCGCTGACGGCTCAGTTGCTCCTGCTACCCATGCGAATATTCATTCGCGCGGGAACTCAATCGGCACCGTCTGGTCACGGAAACCACAGCAGGCTCGCACTAAGGAAACAGCGAAAAAGCTTACAACGAAGTTTTGCCATATTTTTGCAACAAACGCAAACGAAGAAGAGTCGAAGTGACTGGACTCGTCTCGGCGAAGCCGAGTGAGCGAAGCGAAGTGGAGCGCTACATCATTTCGTTTTCCAGTCACGGAGACCGAGGCGAGCACGCCCAAAAGGAGCAATAAGAGAAGGGATGCCCAACGCATCCCTCTTAATTGCGACTAAAACGGCGTCGCTCGCCGATTGGTCGAGATGAGGTTTATCCAACCGAATGCGGCATTTTGAAAAGAGTAATATACTTCAATATTATCCTCTGGTGTTTCGGCGCGGACTTGACTCACAGAAAAATATTTTTTTGAAAAATAATGTGTTTCTAAGCCGTTTGTATGTGTAAAAAATCTTATTTCCCTTTACACTTTCCCTTGCGGTTTTGCTTGCACTTAGAGTTGATTGACCAAGCGCATTGTGCCGAAAAATCTAAAACAAAAAAGGTGGCGTTCTCGCCATTATACCATTGTGCAACAAAGCAGCAAACATAAAATTTTCACCCACTTTTTCATAATCTTATTATAACATTAAACTCTTTTTTTAGCAACAATTTTTGCATATTTCTTTTTCGTCAGACATAAGAGATTTCTCCGCTACGCACCTTTGGCGCTCCGGTCGAAATGACTGAGAATAAAAATAAATGCCTTCGTTATCTCAAGTTTTTGTCATCTCGACCAAGCGCAGCGCGTGGAGAGATCTTTTTTATTCTTCATCTCGGCCAAAGTTTTTCCGTCATTTCGAGCGTAGTAGAGAAATCTATCTCGAGCTAAATCTTTTGTCATCTCGAGCGTCCGGGGTTCCCCGAAAGCGCGAATGCGGTTTTGGGGTGGAAAGTCGAGAGATCTCTTCCACGCAACAAAACAAAAAAGCGGCATTTTCGCCACTTTTATTGTAACTCATAAACTTTCTTTTCTACATATTCAACTTTTTTGCTAACAAACAAAGTTGTAGGTGCTTGATTTGTTTTAATCGTTTCCACATTGTTTTCTTCAGTCGTTTCTTTTGTATTATTTAAAAGTCCATCAAAATTGTAAATTACATTTTCACCAAATTCATAAAAGTTACTAATGTTTGGAAGTTGTGTGTATGTTTTGTCTTTTTCGCCGTTTAAGATACTACTACCAATTATATCGGCAATACCGCTGCCGCTTTTTGCATTTACACTGGTTAAACCAATGCCCCTTTCACTTATAGTATAAACTTTAACTTCGTCTGTTACGCCCAGTCCTTGCAAAATTGAACCTGCGCCTATCGTAACACTCACAAAATCATAATGGTCGTGGTCGCCTTCTGGGTCTATTTTTTTCAAAATTTCTAAGCCGCGGGCATCTTCAGTTGTTTTTTTGAATGTAATAAGTTTTCTTCCACTCCTTTTTTCTGTTGGTTGGCATAAATTATTTTTTACATTTTCTGGTGTTAATGCATCTGTGATTGGAAGTTCCACTAAAGAAAAATACTCTTCTTCCTTCCCTGACATAGAACTTAAGTAATCTACTAAAAGTTGAACTTTATATTGCCCATCGACTATAACAGGATTGCATGCTAGATAATTGACTATAGAATCTGGTCTTAATAGATTTAATGTGTTTTCCTCAAGCACATCTGTCACTTTTCCCACTATTTCTTCATCACTCAGTGGCATATTTTGTTCATCAACAGCGCCGCATTCGGTGCAAACATAGTTTTCAAAATTGTGCGGGTGGTAGTCAACTCGTTGTTCGCACTTGCCGCAAACTTTCCAGTGGCCGTTTTCGTCATGTTCCCATTTTTCGCCAACAACGTGACCAGTGGATTCTAATATAACTTTATCAACTTTGTTTGTTCCATTTTCGTCAAGGAAGTTTTCGCCGCAAGCGGTGCAGTGATAGTAGTCAATGTTTCCATCTTGCGTGCAGGTGGTATCCTTCTTTGTTTGATGTGTGAGCGTGTGATGTGCCTTCACAACAAGGTCTGATTTTTGCACTTCCTGCCTGCCTTGGCTGTCAGCAAAAGTCTTTCCACAATCGTTGCAATCCCAGTGTTCTCTCATGCCATTTTGGGTGCAAGTTTCGGTTGTTGCGGCAACGTGGGTGAGGGTGTGGGTGTGTTGCTCAGTTGGTTTTGGTGGGGTTGGGGTTTTTGGCTCACAAGCCACAAGCACAGTCGGAATTGTCACAGCGGTGATGACAGGCATTGCAATTGAAAAAACTTTGCGCAGGCTTTTCAAAAATCTATCAAAGCGTGTCGGGCCATTTTCAATGTCAGATTTATAATTTTTTTCGAAATTTTCTTCTTCGTCAATCCAAATTTCTTCGGGCTTTTTTTCTTTAAAAAACTTTTCCAAGAGAGTTTTCTCCTTTTATGTATATATTTTATCACAAAAGATATAAAAATGCAAATTGGAGAAAAGCGAAAAAACGAGCTAAAAGACAGCAAGACAAGCACGTTATTCTTTTTTGCGGCAAGTTTCAATTACGGGAAGTTGACGTGACCGACTCGTCTCCCACGCAGTGGGAGTAAACGGAGCAATGTTCAACATTGCGGAGTGCTACATATTTCGAACTGTTCGGTCACGGAGACCGAGGCGAGCACGCCCAAAAGGAGCAATAAGAGAAGGGATGCTCAACGCATCCCTCTTGATTGCGACTAAAACGGCGTCGCTCGCCGATTGGTCGAGATGAGGTTTATCCAACCGAATACGGTATTTTGAGAAGTTTAATATACTTC
>CANQJK010000074.1 GCA_947624235.1 uncultured Clostridia bacterium
CGAGCGACGCCTTAACGTCTGTAAAATATAATTTCTCCGCCTATCGAGTCTACCAACACGTTGTCGCCCTTGTTGATCTCGCCAGTGAGCAATTTTTCCGCAAGGGCGTCCTCTACGTTGCGCTGAATGGTGCGTTTGAGGGGGCGCGCGCCGAAATTTCTGTCGTAGCCGTCCTCGGCAAGCGTAGATATTGCCGACTCGGTAAATTTGAGGTTGACGGTACCTTGCAAGCGCTTGTGCAACGATACGCACATCAACTTTGCAATTTGTATTATCTCCGCCCTGCCGAGATAACTGAAAGTGACTATCTCGTCCAAACGGTTGAGAAACTCGGGGCGGAAAAATTTGTGCAAGGCGCGGTCGATATTGCTTTGCATCTGTCTGTAATCGCTTGCGGAACCGAAACCGATCGTGCCCGAATTGCCGTCGGAAACGCCGATGTTGCTGGTCAATATTATGACTGTATTGCGAAAATCCACCGTTTTGCCGTGAGAATCCGTAAGCCTGCCTTCGTCCAAAATTTGCAAAAGCAAGTTGAACACGTCGGGGTGCGCCTTTTCTATCTCGTCAAACAGCACCACGCTGTAAGGTCTGCGAAGCACCTTTTCGGTGAGATATCCGCTTTCGTCGTAGCCTACATATCCCGGGGGCGCCCCGATAAGTTTGGCGACGGAGGTTTTGTCCATGTACTCGGACATATCGATACGGACAATGTCGCTGTTGGTGCCGAACAGACAGTCGCTCAACGCCTTGGCAAGCTCCGTTTTGCCCACGCCCGTAGGTCCAACGAATATGAAACTTCCTATCGGGCGGTTGGGATCTTTTAGTCCTGCGCGCTGACGGCGCACAGCCCTTGCCACCACCTGAACCGCCTCTTTTTGACCGATAACGCGACGACCGAGTTCCTCTTCGAGGTGCACCAGCTTGTCCTTTTCCTCAACGGAAAGTTCGGCAACGGGCACGCCCGTCATCTGAGAAACCACCAACCGCACATACTCTCCCGTAAGCACGCATTTGCCCGAATTGTTTTGCGCCTGATATTCCGCATACAGCCTGTCGTATTCTCTGCGCGTATCGGCGTACTGCTCTTCGAGGGCGCGCAGATTTGTGCCTTGTTCCCATCTCGCCTGCTCAATTTTGCGACGCAACGAATTGAGCTGACCGGAAAGCGTGGTAAGCTCGCGCGGAGTTTTGAAAACTTCTATCTTTAACTTACTGCATGCCTCGTCTATTATGTCGAATGCCTTGTCAGGCAAAAATCTGTCTGTAACGTACCGAACGGAAAGTTGCACCGCCGTTTCTATCGCGTCGTCGGAAATGGTGACGCCATGGTGCTTTTCGTACTTGGCTTTTACTCCTTTGAGTATCTCCACCGCAAGTTCGGGCGAAGGCTCGTCCACCGTTATGGGCTGAAAACGACGTTCCAACGCGGGATCCTTTTCGATGTACAGTCGGTACTCGCGCGTGGTCGTGGCTCCAATTATGTGAAGTTCTCCTCGTGCAAGAGCGGGCTTCAATATCTCCGCCGCGTCCATTGATCCTTCCGCACTGCCTGCGCCCACAAGATTGTGTATCTCGTCGATAAACAACAGTACGTCCCCCGCTTGCGTCACTTGATCCACCACCTCGGTGAGGCGTTCTTCAAAATCTCCGCGATAGCGCGTCCCTGCAAGCATGCCCGCCATATCCAACTGAATGAGGCGCATGTTTTGCAGTTGAGCGGGAACTCTGCCTTCGGCAATGCAAAGAGCAAGCCCCTCCACAACGGCTGTTTTGCCGACGCCCGCCTCTCCCACGAGCACGGGGTTGTTCTTGGTGCGACGAGTCAACGTTTGAATTACTCGTTCCGTCTCCGTGTCGCGACCGATAACGGGATCGTAACCGCCACTCAAAGCGCGTTGCGTCATATCGAAACCGTAGGGTATCTGCATGGCGGAGGAGGTCGTTTGCGCGCTTACGGCAGGACGAGGATATTCCAATGTCTGCGCCTGCGTTCTGTCGGAAGATGCGGAACCGTTTTGTTGTTTGGGTGCTTTGGCGATCTTGCGCAAACTTGCGCCGTTAGGCAGATCGGCTTTTATTTCAAAAAAAAGTTCGTCGGGCGTTTTTCCGGTTTTTTGTATCCAATATTCGATAACGCCATAGACATAGCTTTTTTTCATGGAAAGCATCGCCAACAGCAAATGTATGCAGTTGATTTCGGCGTCATTCATGCTCACCGCAATTTTTTGCGTGATATTGCCCAGCAAAGTCAATTCAAGCTCGGAATTCTTTGCAATGGTGCCGTCGTTTACGGGCGGGCAGGTCATTCGAGAAATGCCGTATTTGTCGAGATAGGGTTTTGCCTCATTGTCAACGAGCTTCATAGCATACAAAATGTGATGAGCCTTCAATTGAGGATAATTGCCTTGGCGCACAAATTCTTTTGCTCGTTTAGTTACGTTTATCAAAGCTTCCGATTGCATATGCAGACACCTTACATATAATACAGATTGTTTCTATTGTATCAAATAATCGTGCAATTTACAAGAGAATTGTTTCAATTACACACAATTTTACAAAATATGCGCGCCAAAAAAGACGAGAGACGTTGCCCTCGTCTATTTTGCCACGCTCAGTTTCTTTGTGACAACAGGCTTTTTGCGCCTTGTATATCGCGAAAGTTCGTGCGCAACTGTGGGCAAAGCGGACAACAACAGCGCATACGCATAGTATTGCCAACTCATTGGGCACACGCCGAACAGACTTTGCAAAAATGGCACAAACGCCACTACCGCAACTAATCCGACGGACAGGACGAAGCTTATCGCCATAAATTTGGTCATTCCGCCCGCAAACAGCCCTTGCCTGTTTCGCATTTCCAACACATACAGCAATTGCGACAGGGATAGCACGAGGTACGCCATTGTGCTTGCCGTTTCGGCATCTACTTGGTTGCCTATTGCGTAGGCGACGAGCGTGGCAAGAGCAAACAGCACTCCGCCCAAAGCAACGCGCCTTCCTCCCCCGTCGCTGAAAAAGTTTTCTTCTTTGCCTTTTGGCGGTCGGCTCATAACGTCCTTTTCCTGTTTGTAGATGCCCAAAGCCAGCCCCGGCAAACCGTCCGTCACAAGATTTATCCACAGCAGTTGCATCGGGTTGAGAGGGGACACGTTCCACAACATAAGGGCGATAAACACCGAAAGCACCTCGCCGATGTTGCAGGTCAACAGATACGTCACAGACTTTTTGATGTTTTCGTAAACGCTTCGTCCCAGCGACACGGCGTCCACCACCGTTGCAAAGTTGTCGTCGGCAAGTATGATGTCGGACGCGTCCTTGGCAACCTCCGTTCCGCTTCCCATGGCGCAACCGATATCGGCATTTCTGAGGGCAGGTGCGTCGTTTACGCCGTCCCCCGTCATTGCCACAATGGCGCCGAGTTTTTGCCAGGCAGTTACGATGCGAAGTTTGTCGGCAGGCGTTGCGCGCGCATAAACGGCTATTTTGTCTACCTGAAAAACAAGCTCTTCGTCGCTGAGCGCGCTGAGCGTTTCTCCGTCGATAGCCATATCGTTGTCGCCGAGGATACCCAGATCGCGCGCGATCTCTCTTGCGGTGTCCAAGTTGTCGCCCGTTATCATGACGGGGCGTATGCCTGCGCTCTTGCAGGTGGCAACGGCGGTTTTTGCTTCCGCACGGGGAGGATCGGCAATGCAAAACAGTGCGGATATTTGCAATCCGCGTTCCAATGCCTGCGACCGAGGAAAACTGTGCCCCGCTTCCTTGACGGCGAGAGCCAGCACCCGCAAGCCTTTTTTTGCGTAGACCTTGCATTGCTTGTCGAACAGGTCGTAGTTGACCGCGTCCCTCATGGCTTCGAGACTGCCCTTTGTGACGGAGTAATACTTACCGTTTGCCTGAACGACGACCGTCATAAGTTTACGCGTGCTGTCGAAGGGTATCTCGTACAGTCTGACGGGGCGAGATGTAACTCGGGCAACGGACGTGACGGCTATTTCCGTCGGATCGCCCAGCCACTCTCCCTTTTCGTTGACGACTGCGTCGGAGCACCAACAAAACGCCTGTACGGCGAGACTGTCGCGCGCCAAATTTTCCGTCAACGTGTACTTTTCGCCGTCGAAAACGCCCACAAGGCTCATCTTGTTTTGCGTGAGAGTGCCCGTCTTGTCCGAACATATCACCGTTGCGCTACCCAATGCCTCCACCGCCGTGAGTCGCTTGACAATGGCGTTTTTGCGCGCCATTTGCTCTATGCCCTTGGCAAGCACAATGGTTACGACGGCGGGCAGTCCCTCGGGGATAGCCGCCACGGCAAGGGATACGGAAGTGAGCAATATGTCCACAAACACCGATGTGAGCGTTTCGTGCGCGCCCATGCGTCGAACGCCTTTTACAAAACCTATCACCAAAACGAGCAGACACACCGCCAAACACACAACGCCTATCACTTTGGAAAGCTGTTTGAGCTTTTGTTGCAACGGCGTAAGACTGCTTTCGGAGTGGGCGAGCATTCCCGCTATCTTGCCCAGTTCGGTGCGCGTGCCCGTAGATTGAACCTGAGCATAGCACCTGCCCTTTGTTACAAGACTTCCGCTGAATATGATATTTGCGCTTTTGTCCCTTTTTGCGGAGACGGTTTTTTCTACGGGGACGCTTTCTCCCGTAAGCGCAGACTGGTTGACGAAAAATCCCTCCGCCGTCAACAATTTGCAATCGGCAGTTACCACGTCTCCCGCCTCGAAAAGACATATATCCCCGGGCACGAGCAAACGACTCTCCAACATGTTCACCGAGCCGTTGCGAACGGTCTTGGTTTTGGGAGAAGTAAGCTGTTTGAGGGAAGCAAGCGTCTTTTCCGCGCGATATTCCTGCACGGTGCCCAGCGTTGCATTGGCCAACACTATGGCAAGTATGATGATGGGTTCCAACAACTCCGAAGTTTGCTTTGTGTACAACGCCATGCCGAAGGAAAGCGCCGAAGCAACAAGCAAGATAACTATCATCAAATCGCCGAATTGTCCCAAAAACTTGCGCAAAAAGCCGTGCTTTACCTTGTGCTCGGTGACGTTTTCGCCGTATCGAGCCAGCAGTTCCGAGGCTTCGCCGTCCGTCAAACCCTTGTTTATTTCCGATGTCACATGTTCACCTCCCGCAAACGACTCCCTAAATTATATGTAAATACCTGCGCCGATAGAAGGCAAACCTTTCGGCGCCGACGACAAAAAATTGCCCCATACCGCAAAAAACAGCGATATGGGGTAAAAAAAACATTACAAAAGTTGCATTTTTCACTTGTACGCTTTCCCGAAAAACGTCGCTCACAAATACAGCCAAGACAAAATATGCGTGCAACACTGTTTTGCAAGGGGATATTTGTAAAAAAGAAAAGTAGAACCAAAATGTCCCGACCTTGTGCTACAAAGAGAAAGTGTGTTCTGTATCTACACCAACACTATTGTAGCGCGAAAAATATATCCGCGCGAACTACGGGGCCCCCACAAAGTTCAAAAGACTTTGTGGGGAAAGGAGCAAACGCCTGACAGCAAAACCGCCCGCGCTATTCGCGCGAGCGGAGATGTCAAGGGCGATTTGCGACGCGCGAAGCCGTTTTGATGGGGATATACGAGCGACTACTCGTCTACTTCCGCAAAGCAGGATCCGCCGATGAACTCGCG
>CANQJK010000075.1 GCA_947624235.1 uncultured Clostridia bacterium
CTACCGCTTCCCGTTGCAAAGATAATTTCCTCTTCTACATGTCCCTCGGTGCAGGTGCGACGGCGCAAACCGTTGGTACTTGCCGTTGCCTCGGTAACCGTCTCCCAGTCGCCCCAAACGTGGTCGGACATGGGTATTTCTTTCTGCTCAACAACAATTTCTCCGCATACCAGGCAACGTTCGCCCTCTGTCAGTCCCTTTTCCTTGCAGGTGGGCGCTTTGCCTTCCAACGTCTCCGTGTAGACATGACCGAACGCCTCTACCTCTTCGTGACCGCTCAATATCTCACCGCACACCGTGCACTGCACATACGAATTGTAACCTGCCTCGGTGCATGTGGGCGCTTTGCCGTCCTTCAACTCGCCACTGTGTCCGTTTGCGGGGATAATCAGATCCCTTTCCTCGACGTATTTGCCGTCTATGCAGGAAAAATGACATTCGGCGCAATCCCAATAGGCAAGTTTGCCCGTTTGGGTGCAGGTGGGATCTACCTGTGCGTGCGTTGTGCCCTGCGTGTGAGTGGCGTGAAGCTGTAACACATGCCCCGCATTTGCACTGCTGAGGGTGTGACTGTAAACGTTTGTTTGCGTGTCCTTGTAGACGCCGGGAAGTTCGCCCGTGACGTCCTTGCCGAAACTGCTGGACAGCGTGATAGTTTGAAGCGCCGTGCAACCGTCGAACATACGGCTTATGTTGGCGTCGTCCGTAACGGATACGGTGCTCAGATCGATGCTTTGCAACTTGGTGCAATGGGCAAACATTGTTGCCATCCATTGGATGTTATCCGATTTGAAACCGCTCAGATCGATGCTTTGCAACTCGGCACAGCCGTTGAACATGCTCACGGCTCCGCGCACCTCGCTTGTGTCCAGATTTTCCAACTCTATCACCGACAAGTCGGAACATCCCGCAAACAGCGAACCACATTCGACGGGAGCCTCGATAACGCCGGGATAGACAAACGCCAACTTGGAGTTATCCGCTCCGTCGCGATAGATGCGAATGTAGGTGTCCATACGGCGCAATGTGTCGGTATATCCCGCGGGAGCCTGCTTTACAAAATGTATCTCCGTAAGTTCTTTGTAGTCGGTGACAACGGTACGCCACTGTGCGGGGAAAGCACGCGCAATGTCTGTATCGCCGTAGTCGTCGTTGCCGTCGGCGTCTTTTAGCGCGGGATAGTCCCGCTCCTCTACGGGCGTTTCAAAGGAGACGTTGATGAACGAAATGTTGAAGGGAGCCTCTTGCACCTCTATCCTTACCGTGTGTTCTGCAATGGGCAGATCGGCGCATTTGTAAACGCATTTGTTGAATATCGCTTTACCGCCCAGCGTGATGTCGCCCTTATCGTTGCCGTCCACATAGACCTTGGCGCTACCGTAGTTTTCGGCGGTATCGGCATATACGTCGAAGCCCGTCCCGAGAAAAGCAAATTCGTAAAAGGCGTTTTGCACGTCGGCGGACAGTTTGCCGTTGGCTTTGTTTTCCTCGAACCCTTCGGCGTCCTTTTGATAGTTGGAGGGCTTGACCGTTTGATTTAGCTCCGTTTGATAGCCTGCGTACACCTCCGCAATGCAGGTGACCTGATTTTGGCTGGTCTGGTTGATCGTAAGTTTGAAATATCTTACCGTGGCGTCATCGAAGGAAAAACGAAGTCGATAACTTGCGGTGATGTTGTCATTGGAATACAAAACTTCGTATTTGTCGCCGTCCGTAGAGCCTTCCAACTTACAACTTTTTACCAAATTGACGGAATTCTGTCGCAACACCAAGTCAAAATAGTTGTAGAGTTGCGCCATTTGGGTGTCTATCACTATCTCGTGGGGGTACTTGGGCACATCCGAGCCTTGCCATTTGTTGTGATACAGCGTGTCTTCTTTGCCGTCCACTATATTATCCTTGGTCGTACTGCCGTTATCCGCGGGCGCGGACAACACTTTCCAGCCCTCTTTGTCCGCCTTGTATTCCATAGTGGCGTCCTTTATGCTGTCCAAAAATTGCGGTTGCCAACCGACGAATTTATCCGAAATTACCAGATCTTCTTCCGTTGCAAGGGCATTGACGATGTTTTTGGAGGGAATGTTGACTATGCTTTCCGTTTCGGGAAATTTCACCCCCACATACGCAAAACCTTGTCCGCCCCAGTTTACAAGTTGCACCTTTATGTACACCATTTCTCCCTTTTTGAGGGTGATTTTCAACCTGTTGCTCTCGGAATAGTTGTTTGTATATGTCGATGTGGATAGCGTACCCAAACTTTCGCCGTTTTCGTTGTCCTTTAAGAAATCTACCTGCGCGCAGTCGTCCGAGCGCAAGTAAAACCAATGTTCGCCGTCCACGTCCGCACGGAATTTGAAACGCATGCGGAAGTATTCCAAGTTTTGATGAGTGAAAGTGGCTTTGCCCGCAACGGTGCTTTCCTCGATAGACGTGGGCGCCTTGTCGCCGATAAACTCCAACGCTTTTTGTATCGACGGGCTGGTGTTGTTGCTCCAATCCTCTCTTGAACCGAGATCCCACACTTCGGTGTACGTTCCGCGGTAGATCAACTTGAAGTTGACGTTCAACACGGTACGTCTGCCACCTTCGGTGCGCACCACAATGTCAAAGCGGTCGTACTCGGTGACGTTTGTCGGGGGCGTGTAGGTGACTTTCTTCGTCTTGTCGTCATATTTGGTCGTGCCGTAAACGGCGTTGGATACGGACAATATCTCAAAATCGACGGGGCACACTATATTTTCGCCCGACAGGTCGAACACTGTTTCGTTTTTGCCGTCCACTTCGTATTTGCGCGCCGTTTCAATGCCGTCGGTGCCGTTTGCCCAACGATAGGCAATGGGATAGAAATCGGGCAAATTGTCCAGATAGTCCCACTGCGATGTGGTGAAATCGCTCTTTTTGATGTTGGCAAAGTAGTTGTCGTTTACCCAATCGAAAATGTTGACGTGATCGATCAATCCAATGCGATACACAAAATCGGCGCGTTTGTTTTGGCAATACTTTGCGTTGAGTTTGTAGGTGTAGAACATATCCACAAACTTGTCGGGACCAAAGGAGTGTATGAGGGAGGCGTACATCGTAAGTTGATCGAAATGCGCGCCGTTGCCGTTGTTTATCTGCGAATAGTCCGTTATCTGCACTCCGTCGCCGTAGGTCTGCGTTATGTTGAGCGAGCGCGAAATAGCCGTGTAGGGGTGGACAAATTCGCCGTGTTCCACCGTCACGAAACGGTTGTCCATGTTGCATATCATGGAGTACATCAGCACGATGAGCGTGTTGTTCCACACCTCTCCTTCGCCGTCGCCGAAACCCCAGTTGGTGTTGTAGGTTTTGGCTTGGACGTGCCCCAATTCGTGGAACGTACCCCAGTTTCCCGCGGTGGTGAGGGTTTCGTAGCTCATACATGTCTTGAACCACTCCGACGGCTGTGCGCAGGTGTGTGCGTCCAATGCGACGGCGGAGCCTGCGGGGACGTGCATGTCGTATTTCATGGATATGTTGTAGTTGTAGGCGCGTCCGTTCAACGAAGAATTGATGGCAAAAACCGAATGCCAAAAGTAACCGAGTTTGTTGATGTCGTCGCAATCGCGCATGTACTGCGCAGGACCGATCAGCTGTCCGTTTTCCACATCCAGCGTGGCGATCAAACCGGGTGCGGTGCGCAAATATTCGTCAAATTCCTCAACGGTGGTAACGCCCAGCACAAAGTGCGGAGTCTCCACCGCTCCCGTAACGGTGATGTCAAGGGCGCTGTCGGTGGGCTGAACGTACAGCGGTCCGCCGTAAATGCACCCGATGTCGCAAGTTACGTCTCCGCCCGTGCCCTCGATAACGAAAGTTGCGCCCATGCAAGGCACCTTTTGGTTTTGCCACTTCCACTGCCCATTCAGGCTGAAATCGAATTTGGTGTAATCGGGATCGCGGTGCTCGTTGAGCGCGCTTTGAAGCTCGTTGAGCAACACCTTGTCCCAGTAGTAGAAATAGCCGTCCACGCCCTTTTTGTCCGAGGGGATAGCCACGTCGCTACCCGTTCCGCCCAAGTATGCCAAAGTGTCCTGATGATGAGTGTAAAGGGTGAGCGTTTCGCCCTTTTTCAACCCCTTTACGGTCACGGTCGCCTTTTCACCGGGCGCAAGATACAACCCCGTTGTCATGGGAGAACGGTAGATGGGATCGGTGACGATGTGTTTGGTTACGGCTTTTGCAGTGGGACTTATCTCGCCGTAAATGCCGTCCACGGCGGGGTGCTTGAACATTTTGTTCTCGGATATCAACTGTTGCGCGTTTTGGTTGTAATACCACGCCTGACGGAGCAACATATATTTTGTAAAGTCGGAAAAGTACAATCTCTCGCCCCTCGACAAGCCTTGTTTGGGGTACAATTCCGCACTTGGGTTGCCGTTTTGCTCCTGCGAAGCAAAGTCTATTTGCGCAAGCTCCTTTCCGTCGCCGTCGTAGGGCTTGCCCGTGTCGGGATCGATAAAGGTAAACGTGTTGCCCAATTCGGTTGCGGGCGTACGATCCACTTCCCTGTTTGTCACTTCCATTATCGGCTGACGAACGGTAACTCGTCTGCCCTCTATTTCGTCAAGCGATTTGCGCGAAAGTCCCTCGTCGAGATCTTCGGGGCGCACTACGCCCTCGTTTTGCACTTCTTCCTCCGACGACGCGCTTGCAGGCTGTACGTCCGAAAGGGATATCGCTTTCCAATCGGTATTGGCAAACACCGCTCCGCTTTGAGCAAAGCAGAGTATCAACACCAGCACAAGACAAATGATCGATCGAATATTGAGCGTTTTTTTCATTGTTACCCCTGCGTTGTTCGGGTTTTGAAACAGCGATTTTTCGCGTCAAGCAAAACTTTGTTCTGCGCCCGAAACAACCTTTGAAATATTTTGTTTAATATACATTATCATATCGTATCCCCTCCCGTCAATTGCGCATTAAAAAATATTTTGACTGTTTTTTCGCGATTTAAGTTTGAGTTGCCGTAACGATAAATTCAAAGCGATATTTGCCTGTCCGTCGCCCGACAAAACGCCCCGTCACGACAAATACAGCCGTAGACTTTTTCGTCTCGTCCGCGATATACCGTCGCGTATACGACCACTATCTCCGATTTGCAGGAAGCAAATTTTGGGCAATGGGCAAAGATAAATATGTTTGATTTAATATTTATTCAACTCTTGACTTTGACGGGGCAAAAGTTTATAATAATTTTGTATGGTGTTTCGAGCAAAAAGAGGCGCCGAATACAAAATTCGATTCTAATTTATTGGAGGAAAACTATGGCAAAGAAAACTATTGACGGTAATACCGCCGCATCTCACGTTGCATATGCTTTCAGCGACGTAGCGGCTATCTACCCCATCACGCCGTCCTCTCCCATGGCGGAAGTCGCCGATGAATGGTCGGCGGCAGGCAGAAAAAATCTGTTTGGACAGACGGTGAAAATTGCGGAAATGCAATCGGAAGCAGGCGCGGCAGGCGCTGTGCACGGCAGTCTTGTTGCGGGCGCCCTCACAAGCACATTTACTGCAAGCCAAGGCTTGTTGTTGATGATCCCCAACATGTACAAGATCAGCGGAGAATTGC
>CANQJK010000076.1 GCA_947624235.1 uncultured Clostridia bacterium
GGCACAAAGTATCTGGCAATAAGCGACGACGAGATCTACGAGTTGCATTTCAGAGAATACGACTGGGTAGATTTTGCAGGCGAATGGTTCGGCACGGACAGAGAGGGCAACGAGTGCGCTGTGGTCATTGACAAAAACGGCATTCAGATCACCGTAAACGGCGAAGAATGGACGGCTACCGACTTGGTGTTCCACGAAGATTTCGGCGTGCCCATGTTCTTCCTGGAAGTCAACGGAGAATCAGCCGTTTTGCAAAAGCACGGACAGGAAAGATTGAATTTGTACGACGGTAGTGGCGGAGATATCTTCAACTTTATCCTTGCCAAAGAGGGTTACGTTTCCGATTGGTCCATGCTGTACGGCACCTATCGCAACGAGGACGGAAGCTACGAGATAGTAGTGGACAAAGACGGCATACACGGCACGATAAACGGCACGCCCTTTGTTGCGGAATTCCTCGACTTTGACATGTACGGCAATGTGTACGGCGGTACGATGTATCAATTCGATTTCTACATCGACGATATCCCCTACTGTATGCAACAAATAGGCGCAATGACCTACAAGTTCCACTTTGTAAACGTCAAAGAGGGCGAGGCGACCATGCAAGTGGTAACGCTTTCCACCTACACGTTGGATCTCACTCCTGCCAAAGGTCACTACGCGGGCACCGATCCCGACGGCAAAAAGTACGACGTCACCGTTACCGAAAGCGGACTTGTCATAACCGTTGACGGCGTGGCTTGGGAAATAACAAATATCGACATATCCCTTGCTTATTCCTCGGACGGAAGCCGTATCGATTGGCAGATATCCTTCAACGCCAACGGAAGAGACTATCTGATGGACGCATTTTTGATAACGGGCGATAGAGTGCTCATCTACAATGCGGAAACAGAAGAAGAGATGTTCGACGTTGTCGTCAACAAGGACGGCTACACTGTAAATAGCGACAGATCCAACTACGTCGGCGAGTACACGGGCACGCTTAACTTCTATGGAGCTGTTCACAAGTACGAAGTTGTCATCACCAATGACAGTATCGAAATGACTGTTGACGGCAACAAATTGCAACTTACCGTTATAGACTTCAACGATCCTTCGGGATTTATGTTGCGAGACAGCAAAAACGTCTACTACTACATCATCAACGTGGACGGAACGCTGTATCTGTTGGATACCTACTACGGCAACAGCGGAGAAGTGGAACTTTCCGAAAAGAAAGAGGAACCGCCCGTTTCTGACTGCGAATGGGCAAAGTTCATAGGTAGTTTCACGGCTATGCAGGGCGACAAGTTGTATGCTGTGGATATCAGCGAAACGGAAGTGAAGATCACACTGGAAGGTACAGAGTATACGGCGGAGATAGTAGAGTATAACGATGTCGAAGGATATTTCGACGTTATCGTAAATGGAGTAAATTATTGGATTATAGATTCCAGTTACACCGATCCCGTTACGTCGGTAATGCTTATGCCTGCTGACGACTATGAACACGCGGTCAGGCTTCCTGCCTCGGTGGGCTGATAAACAAGAACAAAAACGGAGAGCGCGGGTGCCCGTGCTCTCTTTTTGTCGGCATTTTTGCCTGTGCGTTGCTCGCAAAAGGGATAAATTTGCTTTTTTACGTCAAACAGTTGCAAATTGTCGTCCTTTGTGGTACAATAAACAAGCATTAAATGACAATAGGGCAAGTTATGCCCTGTTGCTTTGGACGGAGGTCACAAAAGTGTTTGATTTTTTGGCATTTGCTGTTGCCACAGCTGATATCGTCGCCGGCATACGTATTGCTCTTGCGGCTATTGCACTCATTTGCACAGGTTTCATTATTTTCGTCGTGATGAAGCAATCGGGCAACTCCGACGGAACGGAAGCGTTTACAGGCTCTTCCAAGTCGGACGACTCCGAAACTTACTATGGCAAAAATGCAGGCTCTCGCAAGGAAGCACGCCTAAAACTTTGGACATACATCACATCGGGTATTCTTGCCGTTTGCTGTATCGTAATGATCATTTTGCAAGCGACTGTTGTTTAAGCACCGATAGTGTCAAATAGGCTTTTACGCATTGGGCGACGGTTTGTGTACTGTCGCCCTTTTTTACGGCAAAGCCCGCGTGCCGACGTATATCTCACCGAGAGCGACGGCATTGCCCCGAAACCGATAGCCCCCAAAATGTAACGACCGTGTTTTGTCGAGCGATAGCGGTGTTTGCAAAAAAGTTACTCAAACTAAAAGTTATATATGAATAATTTTACTGAAAAACTATATCAGATAATAGAAAATATGGACGCGGAGTTCTTTACCGTGCGCCAACTTTACGGCATTTTGCAAACGCATTCCACGGCGGAACGTCGCGCCGTTACCACCGCTTTGGAGGAGTTGGAGCGCGATTGTCTTGTCATTTTCGACAGTCGCAATCGTCGTTACCGCAAGGTGATGGAGGGGGACTTCGGCACTGCGGAATTTTGCGCCAACGCACGCGGTTTCGGCTTTTTGCTGATGGAGGACGGCTCCGATCTGTTTGTGCCCGCAAGCAAAACGCATGGCGCGTTTCACCGCGACAGGGTGATGTATCGCAGGATAAAGGGCACCGCGGACGAAGCGGAGATAGTAAAGATACTTTCTCGCGGAATGACGCACCTTGTGGGCACGTTCAACAGATCCCAACGCGCATGCTTTGTATTGCCCGACGACGAACGCTTTATCAGCGATGTGTTCATTCCGCCCAAAAAGGAACTCGGCGCGCACAACGGGCAAAAGGTGGCAGTGCGCATAACCTGCTGGCCCGAGGACAACCGCAACTGTCCCGAGGGGGAAGTTGAAGAGGTGTTGGGATATCCCGACGACAAAAACGTGGATATCAAGTGCGTTGCGTTGAGTTTCGGTTTGAGCGAGCAATTTCCCCCGCAGGTGCAAAAAGCCGTTGAAACTCTGCCCCAAAATGTGCGTGCGCAGGATATTGTCGGGCGAAGGGATCTGAGGAGCGAGCGCATATTTACGATAGACGGCGAGGACGCCAAGGATCTGGACGACGCAGTGTCCGTTAGCATGCAACAGGACGGCACCTTCAAGTTGGGCGTGCACATCGCCGACGTGTCCCACTATGTACAGGCGCTCTCGCCCGTGGACGAAGAGGCGTTCAAACGGGGCACAAGCGTGTATCTGCCGGGGGAAGTCATCCCCATGTTGCCAAAGCAATTGAGCAACGGCATTTGCTCGCTGTACGAGGGGGAGGACAGGCTGACTCTCACCTGCGAGATGACGGTGGACGGCTCGGGCAAGGTGGTGGACAGCGACATTTTCCCCTCGGTGATAAACAGCCGTCACCGCATGACGTACACAGCCGTGCAGGCTATATTGGACGGCGAACAAAGCGTCTGCCGTGCCTACGCCGACATCGTGCAAGACTTGCGCACAATGGAGCGTTTGGCAAAGATATTGCAGGCAAAACGCGCCAAACGGGGAAACATCGAGTTTGAAAGTCGCGAAGTGGTGTTTGTGCAGGACGAGAACGGACAGGTTGCGGACGTAAAACTGTGCGACGACAGTTTTTCTCACAAACTGATAGAGGAATTTATGATACTTGCCAACGAAACCGTTGCCGAGTACGCCTTCAATTGCTCCTATCCCTTTGTGTACCGCGTGCATGCCAAGCCCGACGAAAACAAACTGGGCGTGCTGTTTGCATTGCTGGACGGTTTGGGCATAAACGTGCGTCGCACCCGCGAAATACACAACTCCGTTTTGCAGGAGGCGCTCGTCAAGGCGGAACAAACGCCCTATTTCAATCTGGTAAACGAAGTGATGCTTCGCACCATGCAAAAGGCAAAGTACAGCGACGTCAACAGCGGTCACTTCGGGTTGGCTTCGAGGTGCTATTGTCACTTCACATCTCCCATAAGGCGCTATCCCGATCTGCTTGTGCACCGCGTGCTCAAAACGGCGATCTACGGCAAAATGACGGATGAGGTCGAAGCCATGCTCGAACGGGCGTGTAGCGACGGCGCAAAGCAAAGCTCCGTCAGGGAAAAAATCGCCGACGAGGCGGAGCGCAAAGCGCAGGACGTCAAGAAGTGCGCCTATGCCGAGCGCATAGTGGGGCAAAGTTTCGAGGCAGTGGTGTCGGGCGTGACGGAGCGCGGAATATATGCCGAACTTGCCAACACCGTGGAGGGCTTTATCGACGCGGAAAAACTCGGCTTTCGCCTCAAATACGATCCAGAGCGGTTTTGTCTGTACGACGAAAACGTGCGTTATCGCCTTGGCGACAGAGTGACGGTCACGGTGGTATCGGTAAACAGACAGGCGTGCAAAATAGATTTCGACCTTGCGCAAAACGTCGATAACGGGGCAAAACGCGTTTAATTTTGCCATTTCGTTGACGAAAAGTTTATCTTTGCGTTATACTATATTTGCAATCGTTGCTAATGTGGGGCATTGTGCTTTAACGACGAAACGCCGTTGTTTTGCTCAATGTTGCACGCTACGCACAGTAACGTAAACGAGGCGCACAAATGTTAAAAAAGATATTGCCTTGGGTGGGCGGAATTTTTGCCCTGATAGGCGTGGTGCTCATTTTTTTGGACGTTATCAACAGCATAAAGAAGAGGGACAAGACCAAAACCAACATCGTCGGCTTGGTGTTGCTTGCCATTGGCATTGCAGGATACATCGTTACCGACCTTGTGTTGCCCGCCGTCAAAGAGGATAACGCTTGGCCCGCATTGGCTTCGCTGGTGTGGATAGCGCTGTTTTGGGTGTATGTGATCTTGGACGCTGTGGTGACGTTGGGGGATATCAAACAAGCCCGTCGCAAAAAGAGAGAACAAAAACTTGCCGACAGCGAGGCGTCTATTTCTGAGGAAAATCGCACGGGCGCGGACGAGACTGTTGGCGAGGGAACAGTCGGTGAACAAGATCCTCGCGACGAACAGCCCGTATCGGACGAAACGGATCTGCCCAAAGCGGGCGAGTGAGGACTGTTCGGGCTAAACGTCTGTATTTGCCTGTTGGCAAGGTACATAACTATGAAACTTATTTCTGCAAACAAAAAAGCGTTGCACAACTTCTCCGTCGTGGAGACGTTGGAGTGCGGTATCAATCTTGTAGGTTGCGAGGTCAAATCTCTGCGAAAGGGAGAGGTGAACCTCGGCGATTCCTACTGCCGTATCGTCAACGGAAATTTGTTTTTGGTAAATTGTCACATCAAAAACTACGACAAAGGCAGTTATTCCAACGTGGAGTCGCGCAGGGACAGACGTCTGCTTGCGCACAAGCGACAGATCATGCGCATGTTGGGCAAGGTAAAGGAAAAGGGCTACGCGATCGTGCCCACCAAGATGTACTTTAAGGATAGCCTCGTCAAGGTGGAGGTCGCCCTCGCCAAGGGCAAACGCGACTACGACAAAAAGGAAGTTTTGCAAAAAAAGGACATGGAACGCGACGTGCAACGCAC
>CANQJK010000077.1 GCA_947624235.1 uncultured Clostridia bacterium
CGACCGGAACAACCTCAACACCGGACGCTTCCGCTAATTTAATTGTATCTCTCGTTCCGTGCAGTTGAACGAGGCTAACATCGTCTACTTTGACTAGGTACTATTGGTTCCGTACATAACAAACGTCAGTGAAAAAACAATTTTACAAAAGCCAAAGGGCTGAAAGAGGAAAAAAGCTTTCAGCCCTTTTTATTTTTCAGAATTATTTAAGGCAGTTGACTTTTTGTTTACGTTTGAGTTATAGTATATGCTGTGTGCGGGTTTTATTGTTTAAGGTTTGACTGCACGCAATTGGGACAAACTTACATCACGGAGAAAAAAGCAATGACAAGCAAACCGAGAATATTGGTAACATACATCGAATCGGGCTTTGGTCACATAATGTCGGCGCAAGCCATAGCCGACGGGCTAAAAGCAAAATACGGCACGCAAATGGACATCGTCGAGTCGGAGATAATGCGGGACGACAACGACGAAACGCTCATCAAATTTGAAAAGTTTTTGACAAATCAGACCAAGGCGACAAACAAATATTGGCATTACGGCGACCTTATATTTGCCGTGATGAACCTCGGGCGTCGTCAGTTTATGAATTTGGTACATCATGTGTTTTTCCGAAAGGCGGTCAACAGCGCGGTGGAGGCGTTTCGACTGCGCGAGCCTGACGTCATCATATCCACCCATTACTTTGTAACTTTTTGCGCAATGGAGTACAAGCGTCGTTATGCCAAGGAGCACGACGTAACCGTCATAAGCTACAACCCCGACAACAATGTGCACGTTTGGTGGGACAGGCGTTGCGATGTGTTCATCACCAACAACGGCAGGGCAAGCACCGAGGCGATACGCAAGCGCAAATTCGACTACTCCCATGTGAGGCAGGTGTACTTTACGGTGCGCAAGTGCATACGCCAATTTGACATGACAAAACAGCAGTGTCGCGACAAATACGGCATTGCGCAGGACAAATTTTGCATAATGATAGCGGACGGCGGATATGCGTTGTCCAAATCCAAAAAGTATTGCAAATATTTGCTCAAACACATCAAGCAACCGTTGACGATACTGTTTTTGGCGGGAAAAAATCAGGCGCTGTACGACGAGTTTTGTCAAATCGCCCAAACTGCGCCCTCCAACATCACGCTGATACCGCTTCGGTTTACCGAAAAAATTTACGAGCTGTATTGCGCGTGCGATCTGTTTGTAACAAAGGCAGGTCCCAACTCCATATTGGACAGTCTTTTTGTCGGCACACCCGTAATGGTAGACTACTGCCCTCACCCGATAGAGCGCGCCACTTGCAAACTCTTTGTAAAGGACTACGGTTGCGGTGTAACGGCATTTCACAGGCGCACAGCCACAAAACTTATCAACAGTTATATCAGCGATCCGTCGCTGTTGGATCCGTGCAGAAAGGCAATAGCGGAGCACATCGACAAAACGGTGGACGGCGGTGAACAGATAGCCGATATCGTCTACGAACAGGTAAAGCACAAATTTGAAACGGAAACAACGCAAGCAAATAATAAATAGATTGGAAAGGGCGGGAGATTTCCACACCGACTACCTTCCGCAAGGCAAAAGATACATTTTGCCCGACGCTGACTACAAATACGTCAAGACAAACGTGTTCTATCGCGCGTCCTGTCTTTTTTGGCGAACGTTCACCTTTTTGTTCGGTCCGTTGGTGTGCTTTTTCGGCTTTGGGCTACGCGTGCGCGGACGTAGCAATCTCAAAGGGATAAAGGGCGCAATTTGCGTGTGCAATCACGTCGCCGTGTTGGACACGTTGTTTGTAAAGCAGGCGGTAGGGCATTACCGAAGTTATCACACGGGCGCTCCGCACAACAACAAAAAGGGCTTTTTGGGATATGTGTTGCGCAGGGCGGGCTTTTTGTCGTTGGGAGGCGGTTTTGGCGCAAAAAAACAATTTGCCCTAACTCTCAAACAACTGCTCGACCGTGGCGCAATGGTAAACTTCTATCCCGAAGAGGCGCTTTGGCAACGGTACGAAAAACCCCGTCCGCTCAAACTTGGCGCGTTCAAGTACGCCCAAAAGTTCTCGGTGCCGATAGTTCCCCTTTTCATCACTTTCGAGGGCAAGTGCAAACACGCGGTGATAAATATTTTGCACCCCATATCCCCAATTGGAGTCACAGCCGAGCAAATGCGCGACATCTGTTTCGACAAGTGGAAGGCGCTTTACGAAAAGACATACGGCAAACGGTTGGAATATTGCACCGACATCGCCGAAAAGGCGAAAGAGGATATTTGACAAAATATCGTCCGTTATTTGTTTTTACCTGTTGACAAATTTTATTTGGTGAATATAATATATTCGGAGAACACACAGGAGGTCATTATGAAATATTGTTCTGTTTGCGGAAAAGAACTTGTAGACGACGCGGTGGTGTGCCCGTCTTGCGGTTGCAGAGTGGCTGACGCGACGTCGTCGAAGGAAGAAAGCAAAATATTGCACATTCTTATCAAAGTGTTTATGGTGTTGGGTTGCGTCGCCACGGGAGCGTCTCTAATTGCCCTTTGTTGGACCATTCCCATGACCGTGTCGGCGTTCAGGCGTTTGGACGCGCGTCAACCTATCGGCGTAGGCTTCAAGGTGTGCACGCTTTTGTTCGTCAATCTTGTGGCAGGCATACTTTTGCTTTGCACCGATACGGAAAACTACCTGTAACCCCTGTTTGCACGCAAGTAGCGGTGGGGCGTTGCCGAAGTTATCGCGCATTTAATGCGCATACGGCAAAAAGTGAATAACCATACAAAAAAAACGGTTTGAAAGCAATGTTTTCAAGCCGTTTTTGCGTTGTTTGGTCCAAAATCGTTCGACGAGACAACTTTTTGGGTATTTAGATGTTTGTGAGTGACAAGTCCCGCGTCGAATGTCGTTCGCGCGTGCGACATATCGGCGGTTACGCCTTGTTTGCGCTTCCGAGCACGTCTACTATCTTGTGCTTTACCATTTCCTTCATCATTGCGCGGGCGTCGCCCAAGTACTGTCGGGGATCGAAGTGCGAGGGGAATTCCGCAAAGTGTTTTCTTACCGCGGCGGTAAAGGCAACGCGCAGGTCGCTGTCGATATTTATTTTGCACACAGCCATTTGCGCCGCCTTGCGCAGTTCGCTTTCGGGGATACCGATAGCGTCGGGCATGTGACCGCCGAATTGATTGACAATTGCAACCTTGTCCTGCGGAACACTGCTTGCGCCGTGCAGAACTATCGGGAAGTCGGGCAGACGTCTGCCTACTTCTTCCAAAATGTCAAGGCGCAGTTTGGGATCTTGCCCGGGCTTAAATTTGTACGCGCCGTGGCTTGTGCCTATGGCAATTGCAAGGCTGTCTATACCCGTGCGAGCGGTAAACTCTTCCACTTCGTCGGGGCTGGTAAACAGGGCGTCGCTTGCTTCAACGTGCACGTCGTCTTCTACGCCCGCAAGTTTGCCCAGTTCCGCTTCCACGACAACGCCGTGAGCGTGAGCGTATTCCACAACTTTGCGAGTCAAGGCGATGTTTTCCTCCCAAGGCTTGGAGCTGGCGTCTATCATAACGGATGTGAAACCGCCGTCGATGCTCGATTTGCAAATGTCAAAATCTGCGCCGTGATCGAGGTGCAACGCAATGGGTATGTCCGTTGTTTCCACTGCCGCCTGAACCAGATGTTTAAGGTACACGGGGTTGGCATATTTGCGCGCGCCTGCCGACACCTGCAAGATAACAGGAGAGCGACATTCGTTTGCGGCTTCCACAATGGCTTGTACCATTTCCATATCGTTTACGTTAAACGCTCCTATCGCGTATCCACCTTTGTAGGCTTTTTCAAACATTTCTTTGGTTGTTACAAGTGGCATATTTTTTCCTCCGATATTAGATATAAATAGATTTTATGCTGAGCACAACGGAAATTTATGACAGAAAATACTGTATTTAATGTTGTCAAACAAATTGCATTGTGCTATAATTTTTTATGGTAGTTTTTGCTTCTGTGTGCGTATCGAACACGGAAACATAGATATTGTACCACAATACTCGATTTTAGTAAAGAGTAGTATTGTAAAACCGGTTAAAAAAATTTTTGGAGGTAAATTCAAAATGGCACAAAAAAAAGTTAGAGTAGCTATCAACGGCTTCGGACGCATTGGACGTTTGGCTTTCCGTCAGATGTTCGGACAAAAGGGATATGAAATCGTCGCGATAAACGACCTCACCAGCCCCGCAATGCTTGCGCACCTGTTGAAGTACGACACGGCTCAAAAACGCTACGAGCTTGCAAACACAATTTCCAGCACCGAACCCGTCAAAACCGAGGACGGCAAAAAGGTCATCACCCCCGGCACGCTTACGGTAAACGGAAAGACCATCAATATCTACGCCGAACCCAAGGCAGAAAAACTTCCTTGGAAAAAGCTCAGAGTAGACGTGGTGTTGGAATGCACAGGTTTCTACACAAGCAAAGAAAAGAGTCAGGCTCACATTGTCGCAGGCGCAAAGAAAGTTATCATTTCCGCTCCCGCAGGCAACGATCTGCCCACCGTTGTGTTTGGCGTAAACGAAGGCATTTTGAAGCCCTCCGATACCATCATTTCCGCCGCAAGTTGCACAACAAACTGCCTTGCACCCATGGCAAAGGCGCTCAACGACTACGCTCCCATCGTATCGGGCATCATGACGACGGTGCACGCCTACACGGGCGACCAAATGGTTTTGGACGGACCTCACCGCAAGGGCGATCTTCGTCGTGCACGCGCGGCCGCTTGCAACATCGTTCCCAACTCCACGGGCGCGGCAAAGGCTATTGGGCTTGTCATCCCCGAATTGGACAAGAAACTTATCGGTTCCGCACAGCGTGTTCCCGTTTGCACGGGTAGCACAACTATCCTTATTGCGGTAGTAAAGGGCCACGATATCACCAAGGAGTCCATCAACGCCTACATGAAGAGCGTCCAGAGCGACAGCTACGGCTACACCGAGGATCCCATTGTAAGCAGTGACGTCATCGGCGAAACTCACGGCTCCGTGTTTGACGCAACGCAAACAATGGTCTCCAAGATCGACAACGACACATATCAAGTGCAAGTTGTTGCTTGGTACGACAACGAAAACAGCTACACAACGCAAATGGTACGCACAATAAAGTACTTTGCAGAACTTTGCGAATAAACAC
>CANQJK010000078.1 GCA_947624235.1 uncultured Clostridia bacterium
GCATGGCTTTTTCGAAGGCGTCCGCGTCCGTGTCGGCGGAGAAGCCGAAACTTTCCGCAGTGAAAGGCTGTTGGATCAAATTCGTAAAATATCGAAACGCATATTTGAATCTGTCTTCGTAAACCATGTCGGCAACGCGCATCAACACACTGCCGTCGCTCCCCGAAAATTCGATGTAGTCCCCTCGATCTATCAACATTGTTTTGTCGTCACAGGGGCGACATTCGATACATTTTTTGCCCTTATCCATAGCGTGAAACATCTCGTCGCTCAATTGCATTGCGTGTTTTTCGGCAAGCGTTATCGTGGGCACGATATCCTTTTCGGAGTAATCCTGTTTGGGATACTTGCGATCTTGATCGGGTATCATTTCGTTCATATAGCAATGGTTGTAGTAATATCCGTCCGCATTTTTTGCGCCGTATTTTCTGAACGCTCGCGACATCATACCTTCCCATCCTCGCCAGGAATAGCAGATATACGAGCCGTCGTTGAATACGGGACAGTTGTCCTCGTGGGCGTCCCCGCCGAACATGTACCCCTTTTCAATAACTTCCCGTTGAACTATATCTTCAATGTGATCGGAGATATTTCTGTTGTATTTAAGTAGGGGATCGCCTATATACGACCAACCTATTATTTTGTACTTCATAACCTCTTCTCCCTGCTTGATTGCTCGGCTGTATCGCGCTCCCGTCAAAGAAATTTAAAAAACTTGTTTTGACCGAGTCGATTTTTTTCGAAAACGCCTTTCGGGGCAAAATATTTGCAACCGTATTTTACCGTTGCCGTTATCTCCCCACCATTATAGCATATTCCGTTGCAACTATCAAAGATTATTTTCGTTGTTTATACAAAACTTTTCAAAACGTGTTTTGTCGGTTCGTTCGAACGGACAGATGCGTCTCAAAGACTTTATGCGCGGTTTTATCGTTGGTTTCCTCGTTTTTGGGTAAAAGCGCCCATACATAATGCAAAGCGGTTCAGCCTATCGCCAAACCGCTTGCTCAATTTCGCCTATAAAGTTTGTTTAGTTTGATTGCGAAAACGTGTAGACGGGTACCGTTTCGCTTGTGATGACAAGATCTTCCTTGACGCTTTCCCAGTTTTCGCTTTCGGAAATTATCAACCCCATGTCGTTAATTTTGACCTTTTGGAGCACCTTGACGTCTCCAATGTCGTCCCTTACAAGATAGAGTTTCGCGTCAAAAACCAACAAGTTGTCCTCGTCGATGTAAAAGAACTCGGGAGGGTACTTGTAAATTATCATCATAAAGTAGTCACCGTAGTACAACCCACCTTCATCGTAGGCGCCGTTGTCCAGATAGACTACCGACCTTATCAGATCGGTGGCTTCCGTTTCGTCCATGTCTTTTGTGCCTACAACGGGCTTGTCCTTGTCGGAATAGGATGTTTCGGTGTTGTACACATATACGCCCTCCGTCTTTCGCAAATCGGTGTGAACGCTCACTATCCTATCCTTAACGTTCTCGCCCGAATACACCACGTCCATTTCCATGGACATATTGTTTTTGTCCGCAATGTCTATGGTAACTTCGGTGACCGTTTTTCCCAGGATCTGCCCCTGTTTATTCTGTTTTGTTTCGACCGTAGTGTAGCTTGCGCCATCCAGATTGTCAAAAGCCTTTTCCGCCGTCAAGCCTGTATTCAAATACTGTTCGACGGCGGGATCGGGCGTGTAAGTTTCTTCACAGCCTGCAAGGGTAAGCGCCAACAACAATACGATCAATACTATTGCAGTTCGCTTCATCTATTTGTAGGCAATTATCGTTTGGAAGGGCTGAATAGCCGTCGAAGCCGTCAACTCCGTTTCTCCGAGAGTGTCGAGCACCAACGTGTAGCCTTCGAGTTTGGCGGTGTAGTTGCTCACGTCGAAATTGGCATGGATGACCTTATAGGTGCGATCGGTCGTTTTGATCGTCGCAACGACAACGGCTCCGCTGTTTGCCTGTTCCACGCTGTACATATCGCTGTTTACTTTGGCCGCTTCAAGGCCGAATTGTGCAAACGATGTTTTGAATTCGACAAGCTTTTTGTAACTGTCAAATACCTTGGCATACTTTATCTTGCGAGAATAATCCAGTTCGTTTGCCCTGTATCCTGCCTCGTAACTGTTGTGGATAGCGTCGCCCGTAGCGCCGAGTTCGCGCTTACTACGAAGGAATTCTTCTCCTGCAAGCATAAAGCCGATACCGTTGGAAGTGAGAACTACCGAGTTTGCCAAAACGCACATTTGTTCAATATAAGCTTTGCTTTGCGTGCCGAGTGCGGCGAAAACGCGGTCGTACAAAGTGTAGTTGTCGTGACACGTCACATAGTTGACCACCTTTGTCATGTCGTCTATTTGCATAGAACCAATGTCCACTGCGCCCCTCATGCCGTAAAGGATCTTGCTGAAATCGCCACTGTTAAACGAACCCGTGGTAACCCAACCTGTTTTATCGGCGGAGTTCATTCCGCCCTTGATGAGAGCGTCGCGCATTTGATCGTTGAATTGTCCAACTCCCACAAGGCTGTTGCCGTTGGCTTGGTTAGCCATTTTGTTGGAAGCAAGAGGAGACGTACCGCCAGTCCAAGGCTCGCCGTAAACTACGATAGAGGGATTGATTTCCTTCAACGTTGCATACAGCTGATTCATTGTGTCGATGTCGTGCAGTCCCATGAGGTCAAAACGGAATCCGCCGAGTTTGTACTCGCTTGCCCAGAAGCTTACGGAATCGATCATAAATTTACGGAACATATAGTGGTCGCTTGCCGTCTCGTTTCCGCAACCTGAGCCGTTTGCCATGTCGCCGTTGGCGGAGTAGCGGAAGTAGTAACCGGGGCAAAGCACGTCAAAGTTGGAGCCTACTGCGGCAGAAACGTGGTTGTACACTACGTCCATTATGATGTTGATGCCTGCCTCATTGTAGGCTTGCACCACTTGTTTGAATTCCCTTATACGGGCATAGCCGTCCGTGGGATCGGATGAATACGAACCTTCCAACACGTTGTAGTTGAGCGGATTGTATCCCCAGTTGAATTGCGGGTTGGCTTCGTCGTTTGCCTGATCGAAGATGGGAACAAACTGAACGGCGTTGACGCCCAATTCCTTGATGTGGTCAAAACCTGTGGTCACAGTTACGTCGCCTTCCGTGTAGGTGGTGCCCGTCTCTATCAAACCGAGGAATTTCTTGGCGTTCTTTGCCGATCCGCCCCAGGTGGAGGAGGACGTTACGTCTGCCACATGCGTTTCCCACACGACCAACTCGTTGCGATCGTAATCTATGGGCTTGACCGTTTTCCAACCTTCGGGATTGGTTTCCGCAAAGTTGACGATCTGTCCGCGCTGACCGTTCAAGCCTGCGCTCTTGGCATAGGGATCCACGATCTCCTTGCCGTTGTAGGAATCGTTTGTTACGGTGTAGGTGTAGTACTTGCCTTTAAGGTCGCCGTCCACTTTTACCGACCAAACGCCCTTGTCGCCCTTGGTCATATCCTTGGTAATATATGCGGTACCGCCGTTGCCCGCTTCGTAAAGTTTGAGCACGATCTTGGAGGAGAAGGGGGACCACACCTTAAACTCGGTGGAGTTTTGAGTGTAGATAGCGCCCAATTCTCCGTCATAGCAATAGGCGTCCTCGAACATCTTGGTGCCGTAAAGCGGAATAATGGAGAGGTTGCACTCCTTTTCCTTGTTGTCTGCCACAAATTTTACCTTGGTCTTGTAATTTTTGGACAGATCCAACTTGACGGAGTCGGGAATGTTGTAGCGGATAGCGGTTGTTTCGTCCGTATCCGTTTCGGCAATGACAGTGTCGCCCTCATAAATCGCCACATGCGTGACGGGGGTGCTCGTGTTGATAGTTATCTGTTTTTCACTGACAAATCCTGCCGACATGCCGTATTGAATGTCTTCGATAGAGCTGTACAAACCGGAATCTCCTTGTACCAAATAAAGATGATAGTAATTGTTTTCGTCGATCTCGCCCAACGTCCAGAATCTGTCGGAGGAGACGTCCTTGCCCCAAGACGCATCGCGTACAAGGAAACCTATTGCTTCGGAGGTTTGGTAATTGCCCGAACCGCCTTGCAATTTGCCCAGATCTTCCAGCGAATACAGAGCGATAACGCCCCAATCGTCTTTGTAGTTGAACTTCCAACCGTATGTGTCGTCGGAAGATCCGATAGAGCCTGATTCCGTCCACAACCACAAAGTCCATTTGCCGTAGTCGGCGGCACTCTGTCTTTGATAGTGGATCTGAACGGACGGAGAGGACGCCTTGCCCGAAGGAACAGCGGGCAAATTGACGCTATCAGTGCCCTGACTCGGCGCGGGAGCCGTGTACTCGTCCCATTCGAAAGACGGATCGGTCACGGGCTTCTTTTCGCAAGCGGACAGCGCAAGCGCAAGCACCATCACCACCGCCAGCAATATAATCAAGTAATATTTTTTCTTCATAAAAACCTCTTTTTTTATTGTTTTTTTGCAAGGCATAACCACCGAGCGATCGGTGGTTATGCTTTTGATAGAATAAAGTATGCAATTAGTACAGTCTTATATCGAACATATTCTCGTAGATACGCGCTCTTGCTATGTCGATGCGAATGTTGAGTACATCGCCCTTGGCATACGGTTTGTCCACCTTTACATAGACGGTGTCGCCGTGCAAAGTGCAACGTGCATACTGCTCACGACCGTAATTGACGTTATCCTGCACCGTTACGGCAATTCCGTCGTCGGAAAGCGTGTAGGCGTCGTGGGGAACTTCGAAACGGTAGTGACT
>CANQJK010000079.1 GCA_947624235.1 uncultured Clostridia bacterium
CAGCCCGCCGAATATTCCGCAGAGCAACTTTCCGCCGAGTTCAATGCCTTTTTGAAAGAGCGCGGACTGGACGATAAATATTCTGTCCAAATCGTCGAGGAATAACAACTACCCTGTTTGAAAAAGCCCTATCGAACAAAACTTTGATCCCGTAGAGCCCTCAACGGATACGTTTCCGGCAAGAGTTATAACTTTTTGTGCCCATTCGATCGTTCAATATCGAGCACGTCGCCATTGGCGCGCTTACTTTTTCTTGAAAAAGCTCAACAATATGATACCGCAAGTTATTGCTCCGTCCAAAATCGCGATAAACCATATTGCCGATTTTCCCATTATAATTGTAGAGGACGCCTCGTCGCCTTTTGCTGTTGTCAAACAAATAACGCCAGCAATTATTAAGAGAAAAGAAATGACAAATGCGACTATCATTAAGGTTGTTTTGATGCGACTTCTTTTTTTCGACGGAGATTTAGCTGTACCGCCTTCTCTGCCAAAGAGCAATTCGTCCATACTGATATCGTAAAGGCGACAAATCTCTGTGGCTTTCACTACGTCCAATTTTACTTTGTCGTTTTCCCAGTTTGATATTGTTTGGCGAGAGACATTCAGCTTCTCTGCCAGTTCATCTTGGGACAGTTTGTGGTTTTCCCGTAAAATATACAGCCGTTCGCCTAACGTGTTTGCTTCTTCGAGTTTTTTGTTCATGGTCAAAGTATAGCATAATTGCCGAGCAAAAACAAGCGTTGCCGTTGATTACTGCTTGTTGCCCCTTGCTTTTCGTTTCAAAATTGCCCATACGATCAAACATAGTACGCTACAAATGGAATATGGAACCAAGATCAACAATGATACTGTTGCGGGGAACCCCGTATATCGATCGTTGAAAATCGTCACATATCTGATTGCCGTGTGTACAATGCCTGCCACCTCAACTAAAACAGCCGTCAACAACACCACCCATCTTTTATTTTTCATGTTATTGCACTCCCATTTCACACAATTTAACATTCCCATATGTAAAGTCCGTTGCCCGATTTGTCATACTTTTTGCGCCAAAGGAATTATTCTAAACAAAGGCGTCCCGTTATGGCGACCTACTCTTTCACGACAAATCAAAGGCGCTATCGGCTCGGTTAAAATTACCTGTTTTAACCGCAATAAACCTCACTATATGCGACAGAATAATTTTATCAAGTGTGCAAGCTGATTTCAATCAAATATCTTTGTCAATTTGATAAATATATTTGTCAATTGGCAAAAAGACTTTTTCGCTTGACATAATTTTGTATGTCACGACTAAATTTATCTGCAAACCCGCCTGTCGGTACAAAATTAACAGGTTTTACGAAACAAGAACGAAAACGGCAATGCATAAATCACGTTGAAAAAACGGAGCAAAACTTGTCTCCGCTGAGGAATACATCTCGACAGCCCCGAGGCGCGATACCCCAAAGCGTGTCGGAGAGATATTAACGTCCGAATGTACGCAAAATCCTAAATCAAGAATTTGAACGGTTTCCATTAAACGGACAAGAAAAAACGCTACCGCGTCGATCGCACAAAAAACTCATCAATGAAAAATTATAAATATGCTGTTGCAAGATGATAAAATTTACTTGCAGTGGTCCGCAACATCGTCGCGACATTTGCTCGAAGTTGACAAATTGACATATCCATTGCCTTATGTTACAATTTAGAAGATTTTGTAAATTCAAAAATAAGATAAATTACATATCGGAGAATTGCAAACTATGAAAAAATCGCCTGATAAAATAGAAATTCGCGGGGGCAGAGTCCACAATCTAAAAAACATCGATGTCGATATTCCGTTAAACGAAATCGTCGGCATAGCGGGCGTTTCGGGTTCGGGAAAGTCCTCTCTTGCGCTCGGCATCCTATATGCGGAAGGCTCGCGCAGGTATCTCGAATCCTTGTCAACATATACGCGCAGGCGCATGACGCAGGCGGAAAAAGCACAGGTAGACGAAGTCCTGTATGTTCCCGCAGCGCTTGCGCTACGTCAACGGCCGAGCGTCCCCGGGATACGCAGTACGTTCGGCACGGGAACAGAACTTTTGAACAGTTTGAGATTGATGTTTTCCCGCCTTGCTTCACACCGTTGTCCTAACGGGCACTATGTTCCACCGTCGCTGAATGTTGCGGCAGGTTTGGAACTTGTCTGTCCCGTTTGCGGAAAACATTTTTTTGCACCGAGCGCGGAAGAATTGTCCTTCAACAGTCAGGGCGCGTGCAAGCGTTGTGACGGGACGGGCGTTGTCCGTATAGTGGACGAATCCACGCTTGTTCCCGACGAAACGCTCTCTATCGACGAGGGAGCCGTCGCGCCGTGGCAAACGCTGATGTGGTCGCTTATGAAGGATATTGCAAGAGCCATGGGCGTCAGAACGGACGTTCCCTTCAAAGACTTGACGGACAAAGAGCGCGACATCGTGTTTCACGGACCTGCGATAAAAAAGAACATCATCTACCAAAACAAAACAAGCGGAGCAACGGGCGACATGGATTTTACCTATTTCAACGCCACTTACACCGTGGAAAATGCTCTGTCCAAAGTTAAAGACGAAAAAGGAATGAAGCGCGTCGAAAAATTTTTGCGGACGGACATTTGCCCCGACTGTGGCGGAACAAGACTTTCCGAATCTGCCCGCGCGCCAAAGCTTATGGAGCTATCCCTTGCGGAAGTTTGCACTATGAACCTTGCCGACTTGATCGAATGGGTAAAGAAAGTGCCCCACTCGCTCCCCGAAGAGATGCGCCCTATGGCGGAGAGTATCTGTCAATCCTTTTTGGACGCATCGAAGAGGCTTATGGACTTGGGACTATCCTATCTCACATTGGATCGCTCGGCTTCCACGCTTTCTACGGGAGAAAGACAACGAATGCAACTTGCTCGCGCCGTGCGCAACCGCACTACGGGAGTGCTTTACGTCCTAGACGAGCCATCCATAGGGTTGCACCCGTCGAATATAGAGGGACTGACGGGGGTAATGCACGATTTGATCGCCGACGGCAACTCGGTCGTTTTGGTGGATCACGACACCAACGTACTTAAAAGCGCCGATCATCTTATTGAACTCGGTCCCGAAGCGGGCGCGGGTGGCGGAAAAATTATAGCCGAAGGAACGCTCGAAGAGGTGGCAAACAACTCCGAATCGCGAATAGGCGCCTTTTTGACAGGTAAAGAGACAATACGGATCGGAGAAAAAATATCCGAAAGCGAAATGTTTTCTCTCGGAAAAATTTGCCTTTCCACGTCGGAAATACACACGGTAAAACCGCTCAACGTCGAAATTCCGAAAGGACGGTTGACGGTTGTTACGGGCGTGTCGGGTTCGGGCAAGACAACGCTTGTTCTCGAAAGTCTGATACCCGCGCTCGAAGCAAAAATAAAAAGGGAAAAATTGCCCGCTCACGTCAAAAATATTTCAGCCGATGGGATAGAACAGGTGAAATTGATAGATTCCGCGCCGATAGGCATCAACGTTCGCTCGACCGTAGCAACGTATGCCGACATTCACGATGAACTTCGCAAGGTGTTTGCCAAAATGCCCGACGCAAAAGAGCGCAAATATAAAGACGGCGATTTTTCCTATAATACGGGGAGACTTCGCTGTCCCACCTGCGACGGAACGGGCACGATAAGCCTCGACGTACAATTTTTGCCCGATGTGGAAATTCCGTGTCCCGATTGTGGCGGTTCGCGTTACGGACGGGAAGCAACGGTCATAAAGCGCGTATCGAAAAACGGCGTGGCGTATTCCCTCCCCCAACTGATGGACATGAGCATAGACGAAGCCCTTGAAGCATGTTCCGATCTTCCGCTTGTCGCACGCAAAATAAATGTTTTACACGAGTTAGGTCTCGGCTACTTGACGCTTGGCGAGGAAACGCCCTCCCTTTCGGGCGGAGAGGCGCAAAGGCTTAAACTTGCCAGTGAAATGGGAAAAGGACAATCCGACACTGTTTTTGTATTTGACGAGCCGACAATAGGCTTGCACCCATTGGACGTGAAGGTGCTGTTGAACGTGTTTCAAAGGTTGCTCAAAAACGGCGCCACCGTTATTGTCATAGAACACGATCTCGACGTCATACAAAATGCCGATTACATCATCGATATGGGGCCGGGCGGCGGATCGTTGGGCGGACAAGTAGTCGCCACGGGAACGCCGACCGAAATATGCGACAACCAAAACAGCGTTACGGGAATATATTTGAAAAATTACATGAACCGTTAAGCACGATAGGTTTTAAGGAAAAGTATGGAAAACAGCGGGGAACGTATTCCTCGCTGTTTTCTTGGCTCATCCAAAGGGGGATTCCGATACGAAATTCAGTTTTCGATTTTCTTCCGACTGCTCCCACGCATTTATTTTTTGAAGTAAAAAGTAAATCCGAACCATTCACTCGTTACAAGTAAACAATTCGGATTATACTCTTTTGGCGCGCCATAAGAGCGCGCGGTGGCTTGCCACCAAAGGAAGCGTAGCGACTGCTCTCCCTAACCTTTGGTTCCGTAGACCAACGCTCTATCCAATTGAGCTAATACTCCGCTTCGCTCCGTGGCGTTCGCAACTCCGTTGCTCGGCTGAGGGCGCATATTACGCAAAAAGGCACCTCAACAAACAAGGTGTCTTTTTAGTGGCGCGCCATAAGAGCGCGCGGTGGCTTGCCACCAAAGGAAGCGTAGCGACTGCTCTCCCTAACCTTTGGTTCCGT
>CANQJK010000080.1 GCA_947624235.1 uncultured Clostridia bacterium
TACAAAGTTGCAAGCCCTGCGCCCAAAAGGGCGATGACGCTTGCCAAAACGTAAGTGAGCCAGCCGAAGTTTTTATCCGCAAATTTGGGACTGAGCAACGTGAGCACGCGCAATACGAATATCAGTCCGCCCACGACAAAGGACACCACCATGCCGAACACTATCACCGTAGACACGGTGTTGCCCGATTCTTTAATTTCTCCGTCCTCGTCGGTGGAGAACTTGGCGTGGTTGAAGTCGTAACGCGTTGCAAACAGCACGTTGACAAAACTCAATGCCGTGCCCACCGCAAATACGAACAGCGAGGCGTACCAACTGAGTTGTCCCGTAGCGCACAACACAATGGCGTTGGCAAGTTGCGAAACGCAAGTGACTACCATGCACAGGAATATTTTGGAGAAAAACACCTCTTTGTATCCCAGCGGAGACGCCTTGACTGCGTAGAACATTTCGCCGTCACGGCTGATATTAGTGGCGCAAAACACGTTTGTGAGCGCGCCGAAAAGCAACGTGAGAAACAGCGCCAGTTCCAATGGCGCTTCCAAGCCTATGAGGTTTTGCACCAGAGACGTGCCCACCGCCATGCAAAAGTACACCATCAAAGGCATCACCACTGCAACGGACAAATAGCTAAACATGTAGGATGGGGTGCGGAAAATGAGCAAAAAGTCCTTTTTGACAAGGGCGAAAAACGGGTTTTTTCCGCTTGCGACGTTTCCTCCCTTTTTGAGGAAATTGTCGCTTCCCGTGTTGCGCGATTGCAATGCGCGTTGAAGCATAGCCCTCAACACAAACAGCGCTCCTGCCACGCACAGCGCAAGCACCGCAACTATGCCCAGCGAAGCCACGAGGGGACTGTGCCCGACGTTGAGGGACGCAGGATCGATGTTGACCAACAGCAGGTCCACTATCCACTTGACGGGATACATCCAACTTACCGTGCGCACGACGGCAGACATCTTTTGCTCGTTGAAAAAGAATTTGAGGTCGTCCCCCAACAGCATTTGCTGAACGGCATTAAGCACAATGGAGTACAGCCAAAAGGCAACTGCCGTAATAGCCGTTACCAAAAGGAAATTGAGCAAAAACCTATCCTTTAAGAATCGTTTTAGCCAATGCACGGGCATTGCAAGCAACGATCCGACGGCTATCGTCAACAGCGGAAGAACGAAACACGTCACCGCCGTTACCAACCAAAATTGCCAACCGACGTTCAAAACGGAAAGCACGTTAAGCGCCGTTGTGATGTTGACGGTGAGCACCACCACTGTGGAAATGGCAAATTGCGAAAGGTATATCGTCACCGTCTTGGCGACGTAAAGAGAAGTTGCGTCCACGGGCATTGCCGAATACAGCCTTGCCCCGTCCGCGTCGAATATCTGACGGTTTATCTGCGTGACGGCGTTGATGGTCATAAACAGAAAGACCACAGAATATACCAACGTCAACAGCTCGTACATGCGCAGATCGTAGTGATACGCGGGGTGTTCCTCCACGCCCTCGATGCCGAAAACGCCCTTTACGCCCACATAAATGTCGACGAATTTGCCGAAAAACACCACAAACAGGGCGATAATGGATGCAATTAGCGCCACACTGAGCAAAAAGCCCACCACGTCAAACCGTCCGCGACGGTAGCGGTAGACGGATTCTAACCTCTGTTTTTTGAGAAGCGCGCCTATAAGCGCCGTATCCAAACGTTTCATCAGTCGCCCTCGGTGCCGTCTTGGGCTGTGGGATTTTCACTTTGCTCGGCGGAGACTTGCTCAACCTGCTCGTCAGAGACTTGCTCTCCCTGCTCGGCGGAGACCAGTTGTTCCTCTGCCAGACGCTCGCTTTCGAGGAAGAACGCCTCAAAGTCGAAATCGGGGTTCTCCGTCATAAGTTGCTTGATGTTCAAATCGGATATTTGCTGTCCGCGACGTATCAACACCACTCTGTCGCAAATTTGCGCGACGGAATTGAGCGCGTGAGAGGAAAAGATGATGCAATTGCCCTGCTTGGCGTAGTCCTTCATAAATTCTCGCACAGCCTTCATCGTGCGCGGATCCAGTCCCGTCAGGGGTTCGTCCAATATCCACAACTTGGGCATGTGCATCAACGATCCCATCATGCAGATTTTTTGGCGCATGCCGTGCGAATAGGAACTGATGAGGTTGTTGACGGCACTGCCTAAACAAAACACCTGTTCCAGCGCCTCGTAACGCTGTTTGCGCAATTCTTGCGGTACCTTGTAGACCGTCGCCATAAAGGACAGATACTCCGTGCCCGTCATTTTGACAAACACCGCGTGGTTATCCGTAACAAACCCCATGTTCGCCTTTGCCTGCATGGGTTCCTTTTTTACGTCGTGCCCGTCGATGCGAATGACGCCCTCCTCAAAGGGCAACATGCCTTCCAGACACTTCAACGTGGTGGATTTGCCCGCGCCGTTGTGCCCGAGCAAACCCACTATCTCGCCCGCGTAACAACTGAACGTCACGTCGCGTATGGCGTAGTCGGCTTTTTTGGAGTACTTTTTGCACAGCCCCTCTATCTCCACCACGGGACGGCTTTGCACTTGCACTGCTTCTTGTTCGTTTGTTTGTTTCATAATTAAACTTACCTTTGTGTTATTTGTTTACTTTTAGATTGCGGAATTTTGCCGATATTTAACCCAAAACCGCGCCGTTGATTTGTTGTTTGGTTGTTGCAAACTCCAACATTTGCCTTGCACGGTGTGCTCACTAAAATTGCGGTATGCCCTTGTTGAACCGAAACGTCGCGCTGTTGTGCCCGAAGCAAGCCCACTATCTCGCCAGCGTAACAACTGAACGTCACGTCACCCAGGGCGTAGTCGGCTTTTGGGGAGTACCTTTTGCACAGCCCCTCGGTCTCCACCACGGGACGGCTTTGTATTTGCCCTGCTTCTTGCTTGTTTGTTTTACATTGCAAAATTGTCTTGTGGGCGTTGGTTTACCCAAGAATACGGTTTTGCTGACATCTGCCGAGAAACCCGCACGGCTGATTTGTTATCGGTTGTTGCAAACTCCAACATTTGCCTTGCACGGTGTGCTATCGACAAATTACAGTTTTCCCGTGTTGAACCGAAAACCCGAATCGTTGGCTTGGTTTCACGTTGCTTCATATCGCAAAATTGCGCTTTTCTTGGTATAACATTGTGTATATTATAATACACCTTCTATTATTCGTCAACTTTTTCAGCGTTGTTTAAGCCCCTTTGCTCTCCTCCGCGACGTTTTTGCGCCCCTTTTCGCGTTTTAGCCCCGCCCTTTTGCCCCTCACGATCCCCTTGTTGCCTTTTGCCCCGCCTTTTGATAACATTTTGATGAAAGCAACCCCCAAATCGCCTTTGCCTCTTATCGAAACCCGCACCATGAACGAAATTGGTACACAGAACGATAAATTAAAGAATGTAATAGAAAAGGGACTGCGCAAAAAGACAAAATTCACTTGCAACAGCCCCCTACACTTATATAAAACAAAATACCCAGCCAAACCCTTGCGGGTTCGACTGGGCACTGTATGGTGGACCGAAACAGAACAATATCGAACCCGAAAGGGCGATTTGACAACAGGGCGTGCGCTTGGTAAAAAAAACGGAAATGTGAAAAATAACGAAGAATTGCCATTCTACTCGACCGAGGTGACAAAAATCAACTGTTGCACATCGCACACGTTGTTTTGCACCGTTTGGGCTTGCCGGTTGGTTAAGCCCCACATAACTACGGGGAAGTCGTGTCGAAAGCCTTGCTCGCACCACTCGGCACGGAACAGGGTATTGGCAAAGCAAAATTGCGCAAGTTGCTCATCTGCTCGAGATAGCAACGCACGATCCATTGGTTCGTTCAAGTCCAAAACACCGCCGTTTGCGGTAAAGTGCGTGCCGTCAAAGAACACGTTGCCACTCACCGTTGTCAATACAATCGGCTGTGCCGTCTGCAAATATTGCCTGACAAAACGGTACATAGCGTAACTGCTTTTGCCGTCCGGCGATTCCGGCGAGTTGCAACAGAGCAACTCTTCCTCGGAGGGCAACCTGCCTTGCAAAGTCACTACCTCTCGCACATCGTCCATGGTGGCTTGCAAATACTTGTTCTGCTGCACTTGCGCATAGTCGGCAAAGCCAACACCATCAAAAAATGAATATTGCGCAACTTCGTGGGGAAAGAGGTATTCGGAAAAAGCATCCGTCAGTTCGGCGCTGTCGCCGGGTAACTGTGTGCCGTCCAGACAAACGATTGTGGCAATTTGCCCCTTGTGCATTGAATATGTAACGGAAAACTTGCGTTCGTTTTCGGAAAGTTCCAATTCAAAGGCGGATTTTTCCGAAAAGCCTCGCACAAAATCTCGGGCACACGATCTGTTTGCCCCCGACTGCGCAAAATAGCATAGCGCATTGAAAACGTCTCTGTTCGCCGAAAGAACGTTACTGCCACCGATAAGCGTTGTTTCAAACTGCGTTGTTTTACCCACATTTTTCAAAGTGATTTGCGTAATTTCCATGCCCCATATCCTC
>CANQJK010000081.1 GCA_947624235.1 uncultured Clostridia bacterium
CCAAGTTTTCCGTACCCAAACGATAACTCAAATTGCCGTTGATCTCCTTGCGCTTGTCGGCATATTCCTGCTTGATCGCCTGCAACGCGGAGGGTTGAAGCACCACTTCGGCGATCTTGGCTTCCATTTCCTTGGTAAGCACGCTTATCTCCTTCTTTTTGAGTTCGTTGTAGTGCGCTATCAAACGGTTGGTAGAACGCACCGAATTGGCTCTGTCGAAGTAGGATCCGAGGAACACGTCGTGCTCGGGCAACGGCGTTACCACCGCTTCGCCTTCGACGTTTACGGATATCATTTTGAAGTCGATCGCCAACGACACTTCGTCGCCGACGTTGTGCTCTTCGCCGTCCAGCATAAAGAATGTTCTTGCGCCTATCTGCAAGTGAGTGATACGCGATCCGTTGATGACTTCTTCGTCCACCACCTTTGCAACAAGGTCGCTTCCGCCTTCGTGGAGGGCGTTTGTGGGAATGATGAGGGACGCGTCGTCGAATTTGCGGTCTCCCACTTGTTCGGCAACGGCTTCGGGCAAATGCACCTTTGTGCCGAGAACAGTCATTTCGGCGCCGTCCACCTGCACGTCAAACACGTTGTCCATGGGAACGCGCGGAGCAATGGTATGCTCTGTTTCGGCGTCAAAGAAGTGCGCCTTGCTCATGTCGAACGCAACGTCCACGATGTCTCCGCGTTTGCTGTCGTGCACACCGCCGTATTGTTTGACGATGAGGCGCGTACCGCTTTCCACCAAGTCGCTGATCTCGGTGTTCATGTCGCCGTAGATAAGCGTTTCGTTACCCAACTCTTCAAAAATGGATATCTTGATGGGTATGACGTTGGTGCTCCTTGCAACGATCTCGGGATCGACCGACATGTGTTCGCAACGCAAACCGACGATGACTTTTTTGTCCCCGTTGAAGTACTCGGGGCGAACTTTGAGCATTTGATGGAAGGGAACTTCCAACACCTTTTCCACGCCGTCGAACTTTACCTTGACGATATCGCCTTCGCGCTTTAACGTTGCCTCGAAGAAGTTCATTTGCGGAGTGCCGATGAAGCCTGCGACAAACTTGTTTTCGGGGTAGTTGTAGAGGTTTTGCGGGGTGTCGATCTGTTGAACGTAACCCATGCTCATAACGACGATACGGGTACCCATTGTCATAGCTTCCACTTGGTCGTGGGTAACGTAGATGAAGGTCGTGTTCAGTTCATTGTGCAATTTGGCTATTTCCGCGCGCATTTCCGTACGCAATTTTGCGTCCAAATTGGAAAGCGGTTCGTCCAAAAGGAACACCTTGGGGGTGCGAAGTATCGCTCTGCCGAGGGATACGCGCTGACGTTGTCCGCCCGAAAGCGCCTTGGGTTTGCGGTCGAGATATTCTTCGAGGCGCAATATTTTTGCCGCCCAAAGAACCTTTTTGTGTATTTCCGCTTGCGGTACATGGCGTAGACGCAGACCGAAAGCGAGGTTTTCGTAAACCGTCATGTGAGGATACAGAGCGTAGTTTTGGAACACCATTGCTATATCGCGGTCTTTGGGTTCCATGCGGTTTACAAAGTTGTCGCCTATGTACAGTTCGCCTGCGGTTATTTCCTCCAAACCTGCGATCATGCGAAGCGTAGTGGATTTTCCGCAACCTGACGGACCGACGAAAACGATAAACTCTCTGTCCTCAATTTCCATATTGAAGTCATTTACAGCCTTGACTCCGTTAGGATATACCTTGTAAATGTGTCTTAAACTTAAATTGGACATTTATATTTCCTCCGTTTACTTGTAACTGATTTTGTTAGGCAGCCTTCAACACTGCAAAGGCCATTGGTGGCAATTTGAGAACGCCGTCTTTCAAAGAGGCTATTTTATCCACGGACAGTGTGCCCGCGATTTTTACGTTGTCACCGATGTATTGGGACAGTTGAATGGAGCTTTCCTCGCTGTGGGACAGGTTGACGGCAATGTAGATGATATCGTCACCGCTCCCCTTGGATACTATCCCGACAAATTCGCCGTCGTACACCACTTTGCCGTAGTTGCGCGCTATCTGCGGGAAAGCGCGTCTCAACGCGTTTGCACGGGTGATGTAGTTGAGCAGGGAATCGTCGTTTTTGAGATTTTTGTTGACGTCGCCCCACGGATACTTTACCGAATCTTCTACCGTCAGATCCGTACCGCTTACAGGTCGGCATTGATAACTGTCGCCCCAAGGCATCGGCTGACGTTTATGTTCGTCTATCACTTCTTTTTTGCCTGTGGTGGCAGGGAATGCGTTCATTCCTATCTCGTCGCCGTAGTACCAAAACGTACTGCCTGCGGACATCGCCATAACGCCGTAACCGAGCTTCATGTTGTTGAGACCTTGGGCTTTAACTCCGCCCAACAATATTCCGTATGCGCGCGGAGTGTCGTGGTTTGCCACAAACAACGCGGGCATGTTGAAACTGTTAAGCTCCTTTTCGTTTCGGGCGTCGATGTTGGAGAAGTAGTAGAAACCGCTGTTGTCCATATTACGAGCGGACATGGATATCGATCCGGTGCCCTGATACCCGTGATTGAACAGGAAAAAGCTGTCAATACCCGAATCGTGATAGGCGTATGCCTTTGTTCCCCAAGGTCCCTCGCCGACGATGTAGCAATCGGGCTTTATGCTCTTGGCTGTATCGTTTATCCATTTGAGACATTCTTGGTTTTTGGCGTCGTTACCCGAGAAGAACTCGGCAGTTGCGTCCAGACGGAAGCCGTCCACTTTGTGATCTATGAGCCAAAAGCGCATAATATCCTTTATGTCGTTGGCAAGGTTGCCGTTCGGCTCGTCCAGAATGTATTGCCAATTCAGATCGGGCATCTGATCCCAAAACTGACACTCGTATCTCCAACTGCCGTAGTCGTGCCAAGTGGAGGACGTTGCGTGTCCCGGCTGAACGTTGTAGTAGTTGTAGGTGGGATAGTCGGTAACACCTGCCTCGTGAGCCGCCATACAATCCTTAAACCACTCGTGTTGAGCAGATGTGTGATTGAGCACCAAGTCGAGCAGGATAGTCATTCCGCGCTTGTGGCACTCTTCCACCAACCTGTCGTAGTCGTCCATTGTTCCGAATTGACCGTCGATGCTTTTGTAGTCGATCACGTCGTACTTGTGGTACGTAGTGGATCTGTGCACGGGCGTCAACCACAGCCCGTCAAAGTGCATGTCGGCGATGTAGTCCAGTTTGTCGATTATGCCCTGAATGTCTCCGATACCGTTGCCGTCGCTATCGGCAAAGGAATAGGGAAATATCTGATAGTAAGTGCGATAGTTGTCTGTGGTTTGGGGAATATCCTCTATCGGCTTTTCGCCACCGTTGCAAGCAACGACAAACGAAAGGCACAACAGCAGGATCATCGTCACAGCCACAACAGAAAAAACTCTCTTCTTTGTCATGACATTAACCCTTTACAGAACCGCCCGTTACGCCTGCCACATAGTAACGTTGCATAAAGAAGAACATCACTATCGGCAGTATGGAAACCACCACGCCGCCTGCGCAGAATCGACAGAAGTTTTCGGTCATTTTTTGTTGAGTATCTATCATTTGATACAAACCGATAGCCACTGTTTTGAAATCCGTTCCGCCTGCGCCGACGATGTAACTTGCCATCATGTAGTCGCCCCAGGGACCGACGAATGCGCCGAGTATGGTCTGAATGATTATTGGTTTGGACAGGGGCAGAATGATGGAGAAGAATATCTTTGCACGGCTTGCACCGTCGATCATTGCCGCTTCGTCCAGAGATTTGCTTATTGTGTCAAAGAAGCCCTTGGATACATAGTAGCCCATCATCGTGCCCGATACATACACAAGCATAAGTCCGACAATGGACATTTGCGATCCGATCATACCCAACATTTTGAGGATGTAGTAGATACAGATCATTCCCAAGAAACCGGGGAACATGCCCAGTATCAACATAAACTTCATCAACGCTTTGCGCCCTTTGAAGCGCATACGGCTCAATGCGTAAGCGGTGAGCAACGTGATAAGCGTGTTGATGACGGACACCACTATTGCAATGAGCAATGTGTTGATGTACCAACTGAGGAAGTTGTACTCCTTGTCGGTAAACAGCCAAACAAAGTTGTCAAAGGTAAATTGCTTGGGC
>CANQJK010000082.1 GCA_947624235.1 uncultured Clostridia bacterium
CCTCGGCGGTCAAGTCGTAGAGTTCCGCTCCGCCACCCATAGGCACGCTTTTATATACAAAGCCGTTTTGAACAACGTCATATAAAGTTTGCTTGCAGTTGGTAAAGTCTATCCAGTTGTTTTTGTAACTGCACAAATCCAAGATGGTGGCTTCCGTCAAAGCTGTTTCCATCTTGTCAAATACGAACAAAAGTATCAATTTATTTTGCGTACTGTCCTGTGTGATACCTGCTTGCATAGCCACTCCTTTTTTTCATATGCTTGTATTATACACTAAAAATCTTTTTATAACAAGAGTTTTCAAACGTTTTGAAAAAAAATACTTCCAAAATTACTATTGTTGTGTTAAAATGTATTGAAAAGAGCAATTGAGCAACGTCGTAAAGGCAGGCGCGCGCAAATAGGCGCAAACGGGAGTCAACATGGGTACAAACGAAATAGCATTTTTTACCGAAAGCGTCAATACGCTAATTCAAGGAAAACTTATACTTGTTGACAAACACATTGCGCAGGTGTTAAAATGTGTTGCAGAATCTCCTACGCTGTGTCGTGCTTTGGCGGATACGGTGCAGACGATGTCCTATGCCACGGAATTTTCGCGGGCGAGAGTTACCTGGACGCGTTCGGACGGCGTGGTGGAGTCTCGTCTTAAACTTCCTTCCGACCGCAACAGGCTGTTTGCTTTTGTAGTGTGTTTGCTTACCGAAGTGGACAGCGGACGGCGCAATATTTTGGATTTTTGCAAGGAATACTATTATGCGGGAAACAACGATCGCTGTTTTGCCAAGTTTGCGGACGAGGTTTTGAAGCCTTTTAAGCAGGCGGGAGAGGCAATACTTTCCAACATCGATCCCGACAGTTTCAATTGGGAATTTACAGCACAAGCCGAGCAATTTTTTTCCGCCGAAAAAATTTACATCCAAACCGATGTCCTCAATCAAATACTTGCGGAAGCGGAACAAATTCGTCAAATTGTTGTCTCGTTAAATCTATCGAAGGCGGAAAAAGACGAATACGATCTTGTAAGCGAATACTTGGTAAACGCTTTGTATCTCAAAAACCCCAAAATACTGACCATCTCTTTTTTGGCGTACAAATACGTTACGCGCAAATATTCCGAAGCCATCGAATATCTTAACAGAATAGCGCAACTGCTTCGGGGAGTTTTGAAGTGACCTATTGGTAAAGTGATGAAAAAGAAAAATAAAACAGGCTTTTTTCGATCCATCAAACAGCGCGATCCTTCCGCGCGCAACGCCCTTGAAATTTTGCTGTTGTACCCGGGAGTACACGCAATAATATGGTATAGGATCGCACATTTCTTTCAAAGGATCAAATTCAAATTTTTAGCGCGGTTTATAATGAATATCGCTCGCAGAACTACGGGAATAGAGATCCACCCCAACGCAAAGATAGGTAAAAATCTGTTTATCGACCACGGCATGGGCGTTGTGATAGGCGAAACTGCGATAATAGGAGACAATTGCACGATATATCAAGGCGCAACGCTGGGCGGAACGGGCAAAGAACATAACAAACGCCATCCCACTTTGCTCAACAACGTCATTGTGGGCGCAGGAGCAAAGGTGTTGGGAAATATAACCGTCGGCAACAACGTAAAGATAGGAGCAAATGCGGTCGTGCTGAAAGACGTGCCCGATGACTGCACGGTGGTGGGCGTCGGACGTATAGTAAACGCAACCCGACAACCGTCTTGCGACGGCGCATGCACCAATTGCATATGTTATGACGACGCTAAAAATCGTGACTTAATTGTAGGCGAAAAAAATACGGAGATGACTAAATGAAAATAAAAATTTGCGCAGACAGTACCTGCGACCTTTCAAAAGAACTGTTGGAAAAAAACAACGTTGCAATCGTACCTTTGCATGTAACTTTGGGCGAAACGGACTATCTTGACGGCGTGACTATTCAACCGCAGGCAATCTACGACTATTATGCGTCCACCAAAAAACTTCCCAAATCGGGCGCGAGAAGCGCGGAAGAATACGAGGAGTTTTTCCGTGAGCAACTTGCAAGCGGATACGATGCGGTGGTGCACTTTTGCATTTCGGCAGATATGTCCGCTTCTTACAGCAACGCCGAAATTGCCTCCCGTCAATTTGACAACGTTTTTGTGGTAGACAGCCGTCAGCTTTCTACGGGCATAGGCTTGCTTGTTTTGGACGCATGCGATATGGTGCAACGCGGACTGACCGCCAAGGAAATTTTCGACCGCGCCATGGCTCGCAGGGACTATGCCAAATCTTCCTTCATAGTGGACAATTTGGAGTTTCTTTACAAAGGTGGCAGGTGTTCGGGCTTGGCGTATCTCGGGGCGAATTTGCTTTCCATCAAACCCTGTCTGGAAGTAAAAAACGGACTTATAGGGGTGGAGTCAAAGCCTATGGGACGTTACAAACGGTGCGTTGCGAAATATTGCGAAAATATACGCGCCAAAATTACCGATCCCGACACAAAACGCGTGTTCGTTACGCACACTCAAATGGACGAGGGCTTGGCGGAGTTTGTGATCGATACGGTCAAAAGCTGGGGAATATTCGACGAAATTCTCGAAACCACCGCGGGCTGTACCGTAACCACCCATTGCGGAGCAAATACGATAGGAATTTTGTATTTCAACGACGGCAATCACTGATTTGACGAAATGTAGCGTAAAGTTCGCAAATATTGTCTCGCATCAAAAAGGCAAACTGTGCTTACTTGATGCGGGACTTTTTTTGTACCGCGGGTTTGGAATGACATTGCTTTCGGTGAGACGAGCGTCGGCACGTTTGGGCAGGCTTTTTGTTGCTATGCGCGCGTGCGTTTGTTCGAACCTATGATTTAATAGGACTTCCGTGCGTTTGCGTTCAGGATCCGCAACATTTTAAACAATTATTTTTCGCTTCTTTTATTTATCGGAATAATTCCTCGGGCATATAGAGGCAACGACAAACATACAATTTGTTATGATAAAAACAACTTTGAAAAGCGTAGCTATCGCATTGTCTCTTCTCGCGTTTGTGATCGTTATTCTCACCGCGGTGGAAGGAGTGCAACACACGGCTGTAAACGGCGCCAATACTGCTATCAAGATCACCGTCGTGGACTTGGAGGGCAAAAGCGTGCACAACGCTTCTGTGAGGGTAGGAGATCAAGTGTTTTTTACCGACGACAAGGGAATGTCGCCCTCGATAGAACTGCAACAAATAACCAACTGCTACGACAGTTCCGTGACGGAGTGGGGGACGGTGACGGTGTGCGTAAGCAAAGAGGGATACACTCCGTCGTTTGTGTTTAACTGCGTGATATGGAACAAACAACTGCGCAGATTGACCGTGCGAATGTACCCTTGCGACCAAAGCGAATTGCCTTATGTTTGCTATGTCGAAGCCCCGCCCGACGATTATGTCAAGGAACTGCTCGGCAACTGACGGCAAATCAAATTTTGCGCTTTCAAAGTCGAATTGTCTCAAATTTGAGCGTTTTGTAGAATACTATGTCTGTAATAGCAACAAATTATGCCGTAATAATGCTTAACAGATGTTATTATTATTTGATTTTATGTGATTTCTTTCAATCGTAAAGTAATTTTGATCGGGCAAATATTCTGTGTCCGATCAAAGTTTTTTTTTGTCTGTTTGAAAAAAGAAAAATCAAAAAGTTCATTCAAAGTTTCAAACTTTTTTTATTCCATTTTGGACGCATGGCGACGAATCCGTGTCTTGCAAAATAGGGCAAAGTTTCTTTACCGCGAACGAGAACTTTTTTGGAGACAATGAAAAAGCATAGCGAGGAATACGGTAGTTCAAAAGTTCTGAAACAAGCACCGAGATAGTTGCATAGACACTGCCATAACGAGCGAAAAAGCCGTAAACTTAACGGCGCTGAACCGTCGCACCGATCGCGTAAACAAAATAAATTTTTACACAAACTTAACGACTTGAAATTAAGATTTTCGAGCCGTTTATTCGAGCCGATTTGCAGTAAAAATTTTGAACGCGACAGCCTCGGTACAAAAAGAATTATCTAAAAAACAATAATTTTTACTACTTCCGCGGTTCTTGCTGTGAACCCCAAAAAGTTAGA
>CANQJK010000083.1 GCA_947624235.1 uncultured Clostridia bacterium
CTGCGCCTTGATTTTGAGAATACGCGAAAATACTTTCGGGCACTTCGTTCGGAAGTATTTTATGCTTATCTGATGCCAACTTGTCCCGACGCTGTTGGCTCGATCGGCGTGTGCGATGTCGTTCTGTCCGCTTTGTCAGCGTTATGCGACAAATATGGGCGTAAAAATTGAAAACTCCGTATTGCCAAATTGTTTGATATATGCTAAAATATTGATAACAAAGCAACAAATACGGCAAGCGACAGGCGCGATATGGGAAAAAACATCAAACAAAAATTTATCAAACCCAACTGGGACAACAACATTTTGAACATCTCCGCAACGTTGGCGGAGTTTCTCGGCGCGCCCAACAGCAATGCAACTTTGCCCGTGCTCAAACAATATCTTGCCAAGGGCTACAAAAACGTGGTGTACATGTGCTTTGACGGAATGGGTGTCAACCCCTTGGAGCGCAACTTGCCCGAGGACGACTTTTTGCGCACGCACATCGCGCAGGTGCTTACGTCCACATTTCCCTCCACAACGACCAACGCAACCACAAGTTTGTGCACCAACAAGTTGCCGTTGGAGCACGGTTGGCTGGGGTGGAGCCTGCACTTTGACGAGATAGGACGAAACGTGGATATCTTTCTCAACAAAGATTCGCAAACGGGCGAGGAAGTTGTGTTTGACAGTCCGCTACAAGACTATCGCGACGGATATTTCTACCACGGCACGCGCACGGAATATCAAATTCGCACGGTAAATCCGCAATACGTCCACTGCAAGGAGGAGTTCAACACGGTAATTTCTACCGTGGACGAATTTTTTGACGCGGTAAAGCGCATTTGCAACGAGGAAGGAAACCATTTTGTGTACGGATACTGTCCGCAACCGGACGGCTGTATGCACGAAAACGGCGTCACTTGCCCGGAAACAAAGGCGTTGTTGCAACAAATCTCGTCGGGTTTGCAAAATTTGCAACAAACCACCCAAAACACGCTGTTTATTGCGTCTGCCGATCACGGTCAAATAGACGTGGAAGGCTACGTCGATTGGCGCGAGGAGCGCGAACTTCGGGATATGTTGGAGTGTCCGCCCTATCTGGACAGCCGTTCGCCCTGTTTTCGCGTCAAAAAGGGCATGAAGCGCAAGTTTGCCAAACGCTTTCGCGAAAAGTACGGCGAAGATTTTGTGCTGTTTCGCACAAAAGATCTTATCAGGCAAAACTACTTTGGCGATAGGGGCGATTACGGTTATCTGTTGGGAGACTTTATCGCGTCGGGCACCTACACAAACAAGATGATGATCCTCGACAAGGCGGATCCGCATTTTATGAAAGGTCACCACACGGCGCTCACCAAGGAAATGCTTGTGCCGTTGATTTTATTTGACAATTAAGCAATACAAAATTTCAGGAGGTTATACATTATGAAAATGTGCCACAGCGAAGTAATCAAATACATCAAAGAATTGGAAAGCAGAAAAGACGTTTTGTTGGAACGCGAACAACGGGACAGAAGTTTTGTCTACATAGACGAAAACAGCAAGATCGTCCCCGAGTACAGCTACGAGGAAACGCGCAGACAGGTGGACGAACTGGACGCGAAAATTCGTTATCTTCGTCACATCCTTTCCGTTGCCAACTGCAATGTGATGGTGGAGGGCTTTGACATTTCGATAGGCGAAGCGCTCGTTTTGCTTGCGCAAAGTCAAAACAAATGCAGGATACTTTCTTCTATGGCGTCCCGTCAGCAAAAAACACAGCAGACCAGCTATTCGGGCAAAATGGAAGTGACCGAGTGCAACTACGACGTAGAACAGGTTCGCAAGGACTACGAGGATCTTCGTTTGGAAATAAACAAATTGCAGGTGGCAATAGACAAAGCCAACCTCACAAACGTGGTGGATGTAGATCTGTAACCTTTTTACCGTTATGCAGGCGCCGTTGTTTTAACTAACAACATTTCCGTAAAAGTTTGTCGTGAGGCGCAAACGTTATCAGAATATTGTTTGATACGTTGTATGTTAATGTTTGTCAGTTTTTCTGTTACGGTTACCGTTTACGGTTATGGTAGTAAAGGAGGTTCTTTCCCAAAAAATTTAACGCTTGCATATAAAAACTTTTGTCGGGTGAAGTTCGGTTTCAACCCGACACTTTTTTGTGCCGAACGGTGCATTTGCGCCGTAGGTGTTGTTTGTTATATCGCAAATTTTTCTGTACAAATTCTTTTTTGTAGCTTGACTTTTGCCGAAAATTTGTTAAACTATATCAAAAAATAAAGATTTACACAATACTATTACAGACATAATCAACATTTTTATCACAAAACTTTTGATTTGCATAAAAATTTATCACTAATGCAAACTATAACTGATGATAGTTGTAACTGCAACGCTTGTGTTTGTCACATTGATATTTGCGCCGATAAAGGTTCAGATCGACATGTCGTTATATCCGCAGGATCTGTGCGCACATGCAAAATTGAAGTTAGGCGCAATACCCATTCTCAACGAAAAGTTCGTTTTGAAGAGCGGAGCGCTTGATTGTTCGGGCACAATATCCACTCGTGTGGAACTGCAAAAAATGGACAAGAAAAGCGGTGTTGACATTGTCAAGTGCTTGACGGTGGACAGGGTTTGCGTGGCATTGTACAACAATGTTGCGACCGTATCGACATTGTTTGTGGCGATACAAAACGCAATTTTGGCAATCGCAACGGAAGTTATTTGCGCTTTGTCTCATTGTCAGCTGTATTCGACATTGTGTTTAACGCAGGCGCAAAGCAGGATAGTCTTGCGTTTGGTGGTATCCGTAAGCGTTGCAGAACTGTCATTTTGTTTATTGAAGCAAGGAGTGAGGAAATGGAAAACACGCAGATCAAAGAGATAGTGGAGACGGCGGTGCAAAATTTGAGCAAAATAGCCGAAGTAAACACGATCGTCGGACAACCTCTCGTCACCATGGACGGAACGACCATTTTGCCCGTTTCGCAAATAACTTTTGCATTTATGGCAGGCGGTGGAGAATACGGAAACAAATCGGCAAAGCGCGGATTCGGCAAAGATCCCGACGCCAACTTTGCAGGGGGTTCGGGTGGCGGAGCAAGCCTCACTCCCGTTTGTTTTTTGGTGGTGAGCGACGGCGCCGTAAAAGTTATCGAAGCGGACAAAACCAATACGATAGACAAGATATTCGACGTCGCAAAGGATGTTGTAGGCTCCTTCAAATCGTAGTATGAAAAAATTTGTCTCTTTCGGTGCGCTGATTGCATTGCTGTGCATGTTTCTCGGGTTGGCTACCGTCGGGTATTTTGCCTTTGCCGAGGCAGATTTTTCCACTTCCGCTCAAAGCGCCGTTGTGATGGAGCAAAGCACGCACCGAATTTTATTTGAAAAGCAAGCCGATCTTCGCCTGCCTATGGCAAGCACGACCAAGATCGTCACGGCTCTGACCGTGCTGAACAACGCAAATCTGGACGAAGTTGTAAAAGTCAGTCCCAAAGCCGTTGGGATAGAGGGATCTTCCATTTATTTGCGCGCAGGAGAACATCTTACCGTGCGCGAGTTGCTTTTGGGTTTGATGTTGCAAAGCGGTAACGATTGTGCCGTCGCTCTTGCCCTTCATGTAGCGGGCAGTGTGGAGCGTTTTGCTGATATGATGAACGACACCGCACGTCAACTTGGTTGCAACGACACTCACTTTGTAAATCCGCACGGATTGCACGACGACGATCATTACACATCGGCACGCGACTTGGCGGTGTTGACCTGCTGTGCGCTTCAAAACAAAGATTTTTGCGATATCGTTTCCTCAAAATCGGCGCGAATTGCCAACGAAGGCATGGAGTATGAAAGGCTGATAGTAAACAAAAACAAATTGCTCAAATCTTTCGACGGCGCCGACGGAGTAAAAACGGGCTACACCAAAAAAGCAGGCAGGTGTTTTGTGGGGAGCGCAACGCGAAA
>CANQJK010000084.1 GCA_947624235.1 uncultured Clostridia bacterium
AAACGCGTCGGAAATATTTACAGCAACAACAAATACGGCGCTTTCGGCAGTTACAACAGCATACCCGATTTCTGCCGAGAAACCATTTCTGTCGCCGACATAAACGAGATAAAGCCCGGAAAAGCGCAAATTTACTGCACGCTGGACGACAACGAGCGCAGATGCTACGATATAGAGATAGTCAAAGCCACACCGCAATCGACGCGTGACGACAAAGGCATGGTGATACATGTAACGGACAAAACGTTACTTTCCAAAACGGGAGGGATAGTTCAAGGCATGAGCGGAAGCCCCATTGTTCAAAACGGCAAACTTGTAGGAGCGGTAACGCATGTTTTTGTAAACGATCCGACGCGCGGTTACGGTATCTACGCAAAATGGATGTTGACGAACTGACATAAAAATAGTTATCAAAAAGGCAAAAAAAACACAAGAAAAAACGGCGTTTTAGCACGTTACCATGCCAAGGCGCCGTTTTGTAATTGCAAATGTCATTTATTTTGCAGTTGTCTTTTGTAATTTGCCGACCATTCTATCAGCTCGGTTGCGTTGAGCAAAGCGTGCTCTCCGACGCCTCCCATAAGACGAGCCACCTCTTCGGCGCGACGTTTGCTTTCCTTCAAGACTTCCACCGCTGTGTATGTTTTGCCGTCTTTTTCGTACTTGCTTATGTACAAATTCACATCTGCCATGGCGACGATTTGCGGAAGGTGCGTGATAACTATGCACTGATATCCCTCTTCACGGTTTGCCGAAACGTTTGCCAGTTTGTTTGCCACCATTTGAGCCATATTGCCCGATATTCCCGTATCGATCTCGTCAAATATCATCGTAGGTATCTTTTCGGCAACGGCGGTGATATTTTTTACGGCAAGCATAAAGCGCGACATTTCTCCGCCTGATATGACCTTGGACAGGGGTTTGAGCGGTTCGCCCACGTTGGCGGACATCAAAAACTCCACTTTGTCAAATCCGTCTGCCGAGGGAGACTCGCAGTACTGTTCGAATGTTGGCGTTTCGTTGAAACTCACCCTGAAATCCGTTCCCTTCATGCCGAGATCGTTCAGTTCGCGCATTATTTTGTCGGCAAGTATTTGAGCGGTACGCTTGCGCTCGAAAGATTTTTGTTTGGCAAGTTCGTACATTTTTTCCAACACTTGTTGTTTTTGACCTTTCAACGTGGCTATTTTTTCGTCGGCGTGGATCAAATTGTCGTATTTTTCCTGCGATATGCGCAAATAATTCAACGCTTCGGCAACACTACCGCCGTATTTGCGCTTTATTTGCTTTATTTTTTCCAAACGCTCTTCAATTTTGTCCGTTTCGGCGGGACTGAATTCCAACGAGGAAAGCAGGTCGCTTAACAGCGCGCCCACGTCCTCCGCCTCCAATCGTACAGATTGCAATCTGTCGGACAAACTTTCGGCGCTATCTTCCAGATTGGAAACAGACCTCAACAAATTTTCCGCCTGCGCGATCTGTGCGATGGCTCCGTTTTCGCCGTCAAGAAATTGTTCTGCCGAACTTACGGCATAGGATATTCTTTCGACGTTTACGGCGCGCTTGTGGCGCACAAGCAGTTCTTCCTCTTCCTCCTCACTTATGTTCGCGGAGTCGATCTCCTCAATTTGAAATCGAAGAATATCCAAAAGGCGTTCCCGCTCAGCGTCGCTCCCTCCTAAACTTTTGAGTTCTTTGTTTATCCCGTTAAGTTGCGGATACAGACCTTTCAACTCGATATCCGCCTTGCGATCTTGACAAAAAGAGTCCAAAACGGCAAGCTGATTTTTTTCTTTCAACAACGCCAAATGCTGTCCCTGACCGAAAATGTCCACCAAGTCGGAGCAAATATCTTTGAGGATAGCCAATGTCGATGTCCGTCCCTGAATACGAACTTCGTTTTTGCCCGAAACAGACATTTTGCGATATACAAGTATTTCGCTGTCGTTGCCGTAACCGTATTCGGCAAGCTTGTCCACAACGGGCGAATTCGCCTCCACCTCGAAAAGCGCCGTTACTTCGGACGCGTCCTCTCCGTATTTTATAAGCGTTTTGTCCGCTCTGTCCCCCAAAACGAAGGCAAGCGAATCGATAATGATCGATTTGCCACTACCTGTTTCTCCGCTCAAAACGGTAAGTCCCTCTCGAAAATCTATTTCGAGGTGATCTATGAGCGCTATGTTGTCGATAACTAATTTTTTGATCATCTGTCAAAGCAATTCGTTGATTTTTTTCATGACTTGTTTGGCGTCGCCTGCATTTGCGCACACAACAAGTACCGTACTTTTGTCCGCCAATACTCCTATAACTTCCGCAAGGGCAAGTTGTTCTATTGCGTCGGATACCGTCGACGCACTGTCGTATAAGGTCTTTACCACTACCAAATTTTCCGCTGTGACCACAGACATGACAACTTCGCGCACAACGTTCAACAACTTGACGGAAAGTTTGCTGTCCATTGTTTGCTTGGTATAATATTTATATTTGTTGCCTTCGGTCTGAGTCTTTATCAAGCCAAGCTCCTTGATATCTCTCGACACCGTGGCTTGGGTTATATCCCAACCCTCTCGGCGAAGCTCGGCAACAAGTTCTTCCTGCGTTTCGATATCGTTTGACGCAATTATTGAAAGTATCGCTGATTGTCTCGAACTCTTTGACATTTGCACCTCTGAACAGTCATTATGTCGTATTAAACGTTTTCGTAAAATACTATGCCACAAATAATATTCGCACTTTGCAATATATTTGTTGCGCACGTATTATAAAGATGTGAAAATTCGTCGCATTTCACCATTTACTCGCTTTGCCTATAAATGGCGACAACAAATTGCCACATTGCTTGATAATGCCGATTTGCACGCAACAACAAATTATATTATACAGCAATTTCCTACGCAGTTCAACGTTTTTGACAAAATTCTTCCGCATATTTGCTCAGACTGTCCAAGTCTAAACCACATTCGGCAAGTTGCTCCCGCACGGTCGCATGCTTTACAAATTTGTCGTCTGCTCCGAAACACTTTACCTTTATGTTGTTTTGAGACGCAAAGTAAGCGATAACGCTTTCTCCGAAACCGCCTTTCAGCATACCTTCTTCCAAAGTAAACACCACCGAATCGCAGGTAACGGAATTAAGATAGGAAACGTCCAACGGTTTTACCGAGGTGACATCCACGACTTCTATTCCTTCGTATCGAGTCGCCAATTCCTGCGCCGTCTCCACCAGACGACTGCCCACGGCGAGAACCACAATTTTGGGATCAGAATAGGGACAAACCACATTCCACTTGTTTTCGAACGTTCGGGGTTCTTTACACAAATATTTGGGGTAACGTATTGCGATCGGGCGACTGCTATCCGCGCTTTGCTCTATCATTTGCGAAAGCTGTTTGTATGTAGAGGGAGTCCATATCTCAACATTGGGTATCTGACTCAAATACGCCAAATCGAAAAGCCCTTGGTGAGTCTGTCCGTCCTCGC
>CANQJK010000085.1 GCA_947624235.1 uncultured Clostridia bacterium
ACCACCGACCTGCCGGGTATGAACCGGCCGCTATAACCAACTAAGCTACGCCGCCATCTTTGCTTACCTGACACGCCACCGCTGTTGTCAAAAGCTTATTTATTGTAACAAATAATGGCGATATTGTCAACAACTTTTGCAATGTTTTGGCGCAGAGCGCAGAAAAATACATTTTTCCGTCAACTTTGAAACTGCGCCACAGGGCATTTACGCTTTTGCACCGCTCTCGCGCACCACAAAGCCGTCGTTGTGCACCGTGCCGTCGTCGGCGTTGTAGCAGTAAACCGCCTTGCCGTCAAAGCGGATATCCTTTCCGCTATGGTTGACTGCCAACGTCAACGTCGTACCCTCAAAACTGCGTTCGATACACGCCAAGCCCTCTTTCTCGTAAATGCGAACGTCTCCGCGCTTTAACACGTCGCGTTGGCGCATAGCGATCAGATCGCGCAACACTCTATGCTCGAAACCGAAAAATTCCTTGCTGTCCCACCGCATTGCCTTGCGATTGTAGGGATCCATTTTGCCGTCCATAAAAATTTCGTCCCCATAGTAGATCATGGGGTTGCCGGGATAGAACATCAACAACGCCATTGTAAGCAGTTCAAGGCTCTTGTTGTGCCCCACTTGCTCAAAAAAGCGCGGAGTGTCGTGCGAATCAACAAGATTTAGCATCATTCTGTTTGTGCCGTCCTTGTACCGCATGAGCGCGCCGTTGAGATAGTCGCAAAATTGCTTGGCATTGTACCTGTTTTCCACAAAAAATCTGTCGCAGGCGTATTTGAAGGCGTAGTTCATAACGCTGTCCCACTGATCGTTGCCCAAAAACGATTCGGAATTTTGCCAATCCTCGCCTATCACAAACACGTCCTCTTTTACCGCACGGCAACGGCGTTTGAACTGTCTCCAAAAGTCGTGCGAAACGTCAAACGCAACATCCAAACGATAGCCGTCCACGTCACATTCTCTCAAATAGTATTCGCCCACGCTACACAAATAATCCTGCACTTCGGGGTTGTTTGTGTTTAGTTTGGGCATCATCCACACATCGGCAAAGGTGTTGTAGTTCAGTTTCGTTTTGTTGGGCTTGTCGCCGTACACAAAATACCAATCGTAATACTTGCTTTTGCAACCGTGCTTTACCACGTCCTGAAACAGCGGATTGTAATAACTTGAATGGTTAAATACCAGATCCATGACGATCTTGATATCCAACTCGTGCGCCGCTTTAACAAGCGCTTTGAGGTCGTCGATGTTGCCGAACATCTTGTCCACCGAAAAATAATCGTCTATATCGTACTTGTGGGCGCTGACAGATTGATGGATAGGCGTCATGTACACGGCGCCAATGCCCAACTCCTTGATGTAGGGGAGTTTTTCGCGTATGCCTCCCAGATCGCCCCCTGCAAAACGCAGGTTGTTCGGCTCGTCGGTGTTCCAATCCATATTGATATAGGACGTATCCGATTTGTCGGACGAACGGGCAAAACGCTCGGGGAAAATTTGATAAAACACGCGTCCCTCAAATTGCTTGTTGGGCGTTACGATGTCACGCTCGTTGGGAAACACCACGGTGAAGTTGTCCTCGAAGGCATGCTCGACGCGCAAAACGGTGTCGAATCCGCTCTCGTTGTAGTACCAAGGCGTTCCGTTGCCGTCTACTATCTCAAACAGATACGAATAACCGGGCGCGCCGTTATCCAATTCGCCGACGTACCAGTCGAACAACTCGTCGCTAAACTTGACTTCGAGAGGCAAGCGCAGTTGTTTTTTCCAAAACTTGTGCGATGTGTTCCAAATAACAGTGACGCTTTTGATGTCGTCGTTTCGTTTGGTCCTTAAACGCACCACCGCCTTTGTTGCGCTGACGGGGAAGGAAAACTTTGAATCGCTTTGATGTAAAATTGCACTTTTTTCCATGGTATCTCCTTATTTTAGCCTGATATTGACAATCTGTATTTTACGTTGTATAATTGTGGTAATTCTTTTGAGGGTGAGTAAAATGCAATACAAATATATACCGCGCAAAGCCATTGTATTCAAGATAATTTACCTGTGCTGTACCATTGCGGTAGGCATTTTTCTGGCATACGAGCTTGTGGCAAACCTTGTTCAAGGTTTTAGAGCGGGGATAAAATTCGACGACATTTTAGTGCTGATAACGGTGCTGTTCTCGTTGCTATTTGAAGGCTCCATAGCGGGATTTATCATACGTTCCTTCAAAGAACCGACTTTGCTGATGAAAAATCTCGTTTTCAAATGGGACGGAACGCCGTATGTTGTGGGCATAGTGTCGGTTTGCGTGTCGGCTGTTGTGGCGCTTGCGCTTACCGTTGTGATGTTTTTGTCGGCATATTTCTTCCGTTGGCTGGGACTGCCCTTCAACGTAGAACAGATGATATTCGGAATACTGCTGATAATTTTTGTAAACCTTGCCTTTACCTCGGCATACTTTTTTACGTTTCGTCACGAATCGGGATCGATCGCCATCATTTAACAACATTATAAAACAAATCAGCCGTAAGCGCAAACAAAAAAACGTCTTTTAGTGCGTATTCCGTATAAAAACCGAAAATTTTTGCGGAATACGCATTTTGTTTTGACGCCGATACGCCTGCAACAATACAGCATGACGTTTTGTCTTGATACATTGCGCCCGTTACGCCAAATTCTATCTACGAAAACGTGTAACTTTTTATGTGCAAACGGCAATGTGTTTTTTGGCAAAATTCCCTGATTTTTGGATCCAATTCGATGTGGACAGCCTCTGTACCCGTAAACACTTCTTCTGCCATTGCATTTGTGGCAGGGACGGGGTAAAACGCCGTCAGATCGATGCCCAAAACGCATACGTTTCTTTTGAGAAGCTCCGTCAGCTCTTCTTCTTTTCCCAAAAAGTTGCACAAAAGCTCCAACAGCAACTTACTTGGATCCTTACCTTCGGCGCAACGCACGAATTTGTTGAACATATGATGGGTAAATTCGCCGTAGTTTTTGAGCTCTTCTGCCAACGCGTCCTCATCGGGAGTCAGCACGTCGAGTTGCTCTTTTTCCTCGGCAGTCAAGCCCCACTCGTCATCTAAAAAATCTGCCCATTGATTTACATATACGTTGAGTTCCGCATGATAAACGGGTTCGGCTTTTTCCAAAACAAAAGCGACGACGCCGTGTTTGGACGCTTGTGTCGGATAGATTTGACGCATGGCTTTTTCGAAGGCGTCCGCGTCCGTGTCGGCGGAAAAACCGAAGCTTTCCGCAGTGAAAGGCTGTTGGATCAAATTCGTAAAATATCGAAATGCATATTTGAATCTGTCTTCGTAAACCATGTCGGCAACGCGCATCAACACACTGCCGTCGCTCCCCGAAAATTCGAT
>CANQJK010000086.1 GCA_947624235.1 uncultured Clostridia bacterium
GTGGAGCGCTACGTTATTTCGACATCACAATGGAAGGAGAGAAAACGCGACGAGCCAAAAGGAAGCTATGAAAAAAAACACGCGTTATTTGCGTGTTCTTTTCATAGCGACTCAAAAGCGACGTCGCGTATTGGTGACTCCAATGGGACTCGAACCCATGTTATCGGCGTGAGAGGCCAACGTCCTAGGCCACTAGACTATGGAGCCAAACCTGATGCTTGTTCAGTATATCACAAGTTTGACTTTTTAGCAAGTGTTTGACGTCAAAATGCTTGATATTATCTCAATAAACGGTTTTGAGGGGAATCGTATTGGCTTTCGTCAGGAAATGCACAGCAAAATCATTGTCAAAAAGAAAATCTTTGACCGTGTTTTTGCTCAGAAGCAGGGGGATCCGGCTGTGCACATCGCAAACGGGCGGTGTGGCATTTTTTGTCAGCACGATGTAGCGCAGGGTATCCTGCTGTTTGCAAAAGCCTGCAAGATACAGCATGTCGTAGTCAGTTCGGGCAAAAAGATGTTTGTTTTTGCCGTCATCCCACTCAAAAAATCCCGAGCAGGGTATGGCGCAACGATTATTTTCAAAGTCTTTTGCAAAAAATGGCTTTTGAGTTACCGTTTCCGCGCGGGCGTTTACAAGCAATGTGCTGTTGCGTGGACCGTCAAATCCCCATTTGCAAAATTTCGGTAGCGAACAGTCGTGCACAAAGACGGGCGCGACGGAACTCGGATATATCTCCAATTTCAGTAGCGGAGGAGTGACATCCTGCCCGTTATACAATTCGGCAACTTCCTTGTGTCCCATATCGAGAACATATCTTCCACACATACCGTTATTGTGTTTAGTGCAATCAATTTTATTCGATTTTTAGCAAACGAAGGCATTGCTAAATTCGAAAAATCACGAACATGGCGATTTTTGTTGAAAAAAAGCCGACACATGTGTTACAATCATATTGCTTTATCATCAAACGAGTCTAATAAAACACATATCGTTTGACTACGGCATCGAGACGCATAAAGGCGGTAGGGTAAAAAAGTTTGCTTTTTTTGACATAACTATACTTTGCACATGTTTGCCATTTACCAAAATATGTGATACTATAAAGTAGAACCCTGCCTTGTCCGACAAGTTTTACATTATGCGTCAACTACAGTTCGTAAAAGGGAATTGCGTCCGAGCGCAGATGTCAGGTTACTACGGCTTCCGTGTGGAGTCAAAGAGCGTTGCTCCGGTAAAAGACTGATATCGTTTGGCAGATTACCCACCCTATTTTTTAGGTTGAACGTCAGTAAAACACGGCTATGGCGGGGCTTTTTGTTATGAAAAAACGGTTAATCACAACCGCAATTTTTATATTAGCAATGGTTTTTGTTGGTTTGGCATTGTGCGGATGTACAAACATATCTCCCTATGCTCCGCATGTATTGCAAAATAAAGTTCCCGAGCAAGTGACGGTGTATGTGAGCGGTGCCGTGCAGAACGAGGGCTACTACACCGTGCAAGCGGGAACAAGTTACAGCGCTCTCGTTTTCGGCGCGGGGATATTGCCCCAAAGCGTCCTTCCGCAGTACTACACGGATACTATCGACGGTTCTGTCGAGGAAATAATTATCAATTGGTTTGACGGAACAAAGGAGTGCAGTTCCGTCAATGTAAACAGTCCTTTAATAGCCAATCGCTTGTTTGTGGAGGGCATTTCCGATAGCGTGGTGAACAAAATCGCCGACTACATAGAGATATACGGAAAGATCGTCAACAAGCAACAGTTGCAAAGCGTTCTCGGCGATGATAGCAATGAGTATTTATACAGGTTTTTTGTAGCCAAGGAGGACTATGAAAAGGCTTGTTAACATACGCATTGCACTTTTGTTTGCAATAGCGTTTATTTTGGGAATATATTCTTTTTACGAAATTCTTTTCGGAGACATTTGGTTCGGCTCGGTAGCGTTGGCAATACTTGTCGCTTGGCTAATATTTTGCATTGCAACTCATCGCAAAATGTGGATAGCCGTCGTTTTGGCGATAGTTATTTTTGCAATGGGTTTGGGACGGAGCGCGTTGACCTATGTGCAAGCAAACGGCAACGAGGTCTATTGCCGTCAGGTAACGATAAGCGGAAGAGTGACGGATATCGGGCGCAACGGCGAGGAAAACAACGATTCGTTGTACTACTTGGAGCAATGCACCGACAGCGACGGCACGGTCTATCGCGGACGCGTTCGGGTAAATTTGTTGCAGGAAAATACCCTCAAAACGGGGGACGTGGTGCAACTTAATGGAGAATTGCGCTCCGCCTATCCGATAAACCAAAACGTAAACAGCTTTTATTTGCGTCGAGACGTGCGCTATATTCTTGACGATGCCTCATTGCTCGGTTGCGATTCGGGCAGACTTCGGGCGGACGAAAGCGTGCGCAAGTACATTTACGAAACGGTTTCTGAGTATATGCCCGATAACAGCGGTTTGATGTACGCGCTTTTGACGGGCGATCGCAATGCCGTCACGGAGGACGCGGAGTGGGCGTTTTCCCGCGCGGGCATTGTGCATCTTCTTGCCGTAAGCGGTTTGCACGTCGGGTTTATCGCTACGGCGCTCTGCTTTGCGCTCAGACGGTTTAGGTTGCACCCATTGGCAGAAGGCTCTATCGTGATGATACCGCTGATATTCTACGCATACATTTGCGATTTCACTCCGTCGGTGGTGCGAGCCATTGCGATGTTGTTGTGCTCATATCTCACAAGATTGTTTATCAGCAGATATGATATGGTCTCTTCGCTGTCTCTTTCGGCGATCGTCAACTTGACGATAAACCCGTTTTACTTGTTCGACATGGGCTTTCAGTTGTCGTACATGTCCGTTTTCGGGATAGCGACGGTGTTTGTGGCGTTTCAAAGGTTTTTGACAAGGCAAAACGTCAACAGGTATTTGCGCAAAGTGCTTGAACCTGTGGTATTGTCCCTTATTTGCATTTTTGCAACGTTTTCGGTGCTCGCCTGCAACGGTATGGAAATTGCCTTTATGGGAGTTGCGCTCAACATAATCGTCATTCCGCTTGTCTCCGTTGCCTTTGCATTGGGGTTTTTCGGTTTG
>CANQJK010000087.1 GCA_947624235.1 uncultured Clostridia bacterium
CTTATCAACCCACGATACAATTGCGTTACCTTGCTGTGGCAAAACATCTTGTCACTGCTTTTGGCAGACATAAGGGCGATCATCTCGCCGAGCCACTTCACGTTGTCCGCTGTAATTACTTGTCTTTCATCGATTCTTGTCATTTTCTATTCCTCCGTCAAGATATTTGCCTTTCGGCAAGGACGGGAGGAGCGCGGCTCGGTGTAAGTTGTTTTTGTGCATATCTCTTTGCAGGCGTCAACGGCGAAGAATGAGCCAATAAAAATTTGCATAACAAAAGTGCCGAACAGCATACTGCTACCCAACACTTTACTATTTACGAATTATAAGCAAATTTTTCTCCCGTTGACGCCTGCGAGAGCCGTGCTACAACCAACCACCGAAAGGCAAATGGGCGGAGGAATAAAAAGAACGCTACAAGATTTCCTCGCAACGTTCGCAAATACTTATCTATTGAGAAATAACAACGCCAAACCAATCATTGGCATAAAACAATACGAGCCCAACAGTATCTGTCGGGTTCGTATTATTCTGCTTTGGCGGAAGAGATGGGATTCGTCCCAAGCGGAGCGCAGTGTAAGCAAAGCGACGTGAAACAGAGCGGAGCGCTACATATTTCGATGTCCAATCTTTGTAGCCACAGTGCGACAAGCAAAAAAGAGCAAAGAAAAGAACCTACACAAAATGTGAGTTCTTTTCTTTGCGACAACCGAGCGCAGTCGCACTGTGGCGGAAGAGATGGGATTCGAACCCATGTGTCGCTTTGAAGCGACAACCGCATTTCGAGTGCGGGCCGTTACAACCACTTCGATACTCTTCCATTTATTTGTTTTTTTTTTGTGCAATGGGGTGCCTTTATTCCCCGCGCTACAAGCTTTTTGTCCCGTTGTGAAGAGGACAGTCGCCAAGCGCTCATCGGCTAAATGCCTCGACATTTTTCGAATATCATTTACCATCGAACGTAGGCATTTTTCTGCGGGCGTTTATCGGCTGTGCAACTTCGCAATCGAGCAAAACGCTCGGTTTTCGGTCGCTACAAGGCGCATTTGCCGATTGCAACCGTTAAAGGCTTTTTTATGTTACACCACTTTTGCCAAAATGTCAAGTGCGCAACGGCAATTTGCGCATATTGCGCAATTGTCAGGCAAAAAACACTCCCGAAATGAAAATTTCCAATCCGATACCTATCAAAATGCACCCGCCGAGAATCTGCGCTTTGTTGCCGAGTTTCATGCCGAAGCGTTTGCCGAGGTACACCGATCCCAAGCAAATGCCAAAAGTAACAACGGCAATTATCGACGCGCTTGTAAGCGCCTTCCACCACACGTTGCCCGCCAGATCCACCAGCGAAAAGCCCGTTGAGAGGGCGTCGATCGACGTTGCAACCGCCTGTATCAACAGCATGCCCACAGTAAGCTTGCGATCTGTTTTGTCGCTCTCCTTGTGTTTGACGCCGTCGTAAAGCATTTTGCCACCGATAATAACCAACAGCACAAGCGCGATGTAGGGGATCCACGGAGCAAGTTTGTTGAACTGTTCTACCACAAAGCTTACGCAAACCCAGCCCAACATGGGCATTGCGCACTGAAAAAACGCAAACATGCCTGCGATTAAAATTGCTTTGCATGGTTTCATGTGCGGTTCGTTCATCCCGTTGCTCATGGAAACGGCGCAGGCGTCCATTGCCAAGCCCACTCCCAAGCCGAGACTTACAAAAACCAATTCCCACATACTAAAAACTCCACCCTAATACAGTACGCAAAACAAGGTAGACAAAGTACACAACGTAGCATCCCAACAGTACAAAACCGTGCGAACGTTTCAATTTGCCTCGCGCGCTAAATGCAAACAGCAACACCGTAACGGCAAGCATGATAAACGCGTCCACAAAAACCCATTCGTCCGCTTGCAAAGGATTGACAATGGCGGAAATACCCAAAACAAAAAGCGAATTGAAAATGTTACTGCCTATCACGTTGCCGAGAGCAAGCTCGTTTTGTCCCTTCTTGGCGGCAACGGTACTTGTTACCAATTCGGGCAACGACGTACCCACAGCCACCACGGTTGCGCCCACCAACAGTTCGGACATGTCGTGGTCCAGATGCAAAGCCGTTGCGCCCTGCATTGCCAAACCTTTTGCGCCAAACACCACAAACTGTCCGCCCAAAATGATGCCCAAACCGCCAACTATAACAAGCACTATCGCCTTCCACCAAGGCATATCGACGGGCGATTGCTCCTCGGCGTCTTCCAGTTGATCGGGGTGATACTTTGCCATCAACACCAAATAGGCGATATACGCAAAAATGAGGACTGCCAACACAATGCCTTCCCAGCGAGTTATTGCCAGATCGTGCAAACCCGTCACGCCGTTAAGTCCGAAAAGACACACGAATATTACCGTTATCGCGGTGACGCCCAACAAAATGGGCATTTCTCTGCGATTGACGGATCTTTTGACGGCAATAGGAGTAAACACCACCGAAAAGCCGAGCACTATCAAAATGTTGCATATGTTGGATCCCATAACATTGGCAATTGCCATGTTGGCTTGTCCTCCGCCTATCGCAGTGACAGAATCGGCTACGGAAACGGCAAGTTCGGGCAAAGACGTGCCCATTGCGACAATGGTCAACCCTATTATCAGGGGAGAAACTTTGAGTTTTGTTGCGATAACGCTGCTTGCGTCCACAAACCAATCGCAAAACTTTACCAAGCAAAATGTTCCCAAAGCCAATCCCACCACAAAAAGGGCTATTTGCACGCCCACGTGCAGACCGCTTGTCCAACTGCTAAACAAATCTACCAACATAACGTTTCACCTCTGTGCCGTACCCGTGTGTTTGCACGTTTTCTTTCGCAAAAAAATAAGACTTTACACCAACACGAGTCAGCATAAGTCTTGTCCTTTACTGTCGCACCCGAGTTGTAAACTCGAGATTGTGGATGCGACAACTATATAAATAGCGAACTACTCCCTTACGAGCA
>CANQJK010000088.1 GCA_947624235.1 uncultured Clostridia bacterium
CACGGCGACTCCGCAAGCGTTGTCGTTTGCGCCTTGTCCCTCGGCGTCGTAGTGAGCGCCTATAACGATTTGCTTGTCTGTATCGGGCGCGTCGATTTTAGCCACAATGTTGAATCCCGAAATTACACCATTGGAAAAATTTGACTTTTGCACAACGCTATTTGCCATATAGGCGCTTGTTCCTTCCTCGCCCAAGGCAAAACGGAAATTAGCCAACAGAAAATCGCGGACAGCCTCCTTGGCCGTCGGCTCGTCATCTTTAATTTTGCCGTTTAGCGCGCACAACTGTTGCACAAAGTTTTCGGTGGACAAACGTTCGTTCACGGTGTAGGCGGGGGTGTTTTGTTCGACGACGTCCGTTTCATCCGTTTGCGCAAATGCAACGGAAGCGCAACATGCGCTGATCAACAGAAACGCCAATATCAAAGCGAATATCTTTTTCATAACAGCACCCCGAACGCAATTGCGCAAACGAAGTAGACTATTGCCAAATTTCTGAAATAATAAGGTTTGGTCACATCGTTAAAATAGAGGTTGGATGTGATGAGATAAAACCATATCACACACCCCGTAGACGCAAGGAAACGCACAAGCGTACCCACCCACACAGCCAAATTGGGCGTTATCAAATTGATCAAGCCGAACAGTCCGCACACAATGTAGTAAAAGATGCAGAACAACTCCGCCAACAGCGAATACTCTGCGCGCGGGATATTGTAAAATCTTGACATATTGAGAAACAGCCCCACGACAAAGGGCACCAAAAACATCAAGACGGTACCTATCAAAAATGATGACGTCAACGCCACGGTTATTATGGCTGAACTGTTGAAATTGACAGCCAACGTACCGCCCAATTGCTTTACCGCCAACTTGGCGGATGTGATACAATCCTGCCAACTGTACAGCATATAAGCAAGAACAAAACCTATGCGCACAAGAAGGTTGGAAAGTCTGTAATTTTGTCTGAGTTTCGCAAACAAATCGTTCACCTCGCTTTACAGAGATATTAGTTGCATGATGAGAATATTCATTACTTCCGTTTCGTCCACAAATGCTTTGAGGCGCTCGTCCGCAACGGAGAGAATATCCAGCGCACGTTTGAGTTGCATGGGCTTGTAGCGCGAAGCCGTTTCTCGGGCAAAGTTGATGGCGCCCGCTTTAACTCCCAAATAGTACGAAAGCTCCTCGTTGCCGAAGGACGACGTCTTGACGTAATAAACACGACGATAAAAATTGTAGATAAGGCTGAACAGCGAACGGTTCTCCTCTCCGCGCGCTATCAAACCGCGATATATGGAGAAGGCGCGTTGCGCGTTGCGATCTGCTATTGCTCCCGACAGATCGTAGACGGCATACTCGGCGTCTTTGTACACCAACATTTCCACCGCTTCCGCCGTCACCTCGCCGTGATCGATAAGTTTTTGCGTTTCGACGGAAACGCGCGCCATATCTAACAAGCAATAGTCGGCAATGCGACCTGCGCACAGCGTGTCGATGGCGACTCCCTGACGTTTGCCGAACGACACTATCCACTTTACTATGTTGCTCCTGTCCAGACGGTTGCAGTCTACCCTTTCCAGATTGGTAATTTCGGCAAAGCCCTTGTCCGTATCGGACACGAATACCAGACAGAACGAGCCGTCGAATTTGTCCAGCAAGTCGCTGACGCCCTTTTTAAGGTCGGCGAATTTGTCTGCCGAACGCTTTTGTTTTGCTTCCGATTGAGCGTCCTTTTTGTCGGCGAGGGCAAAGTTTTCCGCAACGACAAGCTTTTGGGAACAGAACATCGAGGGAGTGAGGCATGCCAAATTGAGATCCTCCAAAGTGGGAGAATCCAACCTGTCTATGCTCAAACCGTCATCCTGTATGCCGTACGCTTCGCAAATGTTGCTCAACGCTCTGCGCTTTACCCATTCGTCATTGCCAAACAGACACAATCCGCCGTAACGGTTCGATTTTAATTTTTCCCTCAGTTCGAGAAATTTTATCAACAAAACACCTCATCTGAAAACTACGGATATTTTACCACTTTTTTGCCTTATTGTAAAGTTCCCGTACTTATTTGTCCCGTAATTCTCTTTGATATCATATTGATAGGGCGTAAATTGCACGATCTGCCCGTCGTAAAGAGTTGCAGGCTGATACAAAACATATGCGTCCGCGCCCAATCCAAAGTCGTTTACCGCCCCTTGTTCGACAAAATCGTAAACAATGCAGATGTTTATGTCGCCCGTTTCGACGGTTACGGCAGTTAGCGTCGCGTCGAATATCGATCGCACCTTTACGTCATTGCCCGTTTGCGCGTTGGGATATTGCACCACGGGCTCTATCCCCTCCGACCGCAGATAATAAAGCAATTCAACGTTGTCAGACGCGTTAAAGAAGTAGACTTTGTCCACTTTGAGCATTGAAAACACCGCCTTTACCGCGTCTATATCGACGCCGTCGGTGTGCGAAAAATACAATTCGACGCTGTTCAATCGCAGTCTGTCCAGTTTGGACGCCGTTTCGCACACGTCAGAATAGTCGGCAAAGTCTGCGACGATAACGCCCTCGCCCGAGCGGGACGTGGCGCCGACCACAATATCGTTTTCTGTGACAGACACGTACACGACCGTGCGTGCAGGATATTCGATCTGTGCCCAAAACAGCGTCAAAACAAGCAAAACACAGGATATGGGGTAGAAAAAACACGCTCCCTTTTTGCTGATATTCACAAATCCGCCCAGCGCGTACATCAATATTATCATCACAAGCACCGCCAATGGCGACGCGGTGGACTTTACCGTTGCAAAGTTGAGAAACGCCGTAGATCGGGCGACAAACAACACCATTTGCAACAACGCGTCGGAGGCAACAAGAATGTAATGGAATACCCAAGGGAGCAAACCGAAAAACCCCAATGCAAAGGCAACGGAGACAAGCGGAATGACGATTATGTTGAGCGCAACTCCCATAAAGG
>CANQJK010000089.1 GCA_947624235.1 uncultured Clostridia bacterium
CTATTTACGACTTTTGATTTTCTGCCAAATGGCGTTTGGTAAGTTACCCCAATGAAATTTTATTTGTTTTGACTTTTGTGTCGAGTTATTTGCCTGCGCTATTTCCCTCAAAAGGCAACAAAATACCGCTCAAATTGAATACGAACTTCAATTTAAGCGGTTAATTGTTGGTGTTATGCTATTTGGCGTAATCTATGCTTCTTGTTTCGCGAATAACATTTACTTTGATCTGACCGGGATATTCGATCTCGCTTTCGATGCGACGAGCAATATCATGGGCGAGCAAAACGGTAGTTTCGTCGTTGACCTCTTCCGGTTTGACAATTATGCGAATTTCTCTTCCCGCCTGCACTGCATAAGACTTTTGTACGCCTTTGAAGGAGTTGGCGATCTCTTCGAGCTTTTCCAAACGCTTGACGTAGTTTTCCAAAGACTCTCTGCGCGCACCCGGTCTCGCACCGCTTATTGCGTCTGCGGCCGCAACAATGACTGCTTCGACGGTGATAGGTTCTACATCGCCGTGGTGAGAAGCAATGCAGTTGACAACTTCCTTGCTTTCTTTGTACTTCTTGGCAAGGTCGGCGCCGATTTGCATGTGCGTGCCTTCCACTTCTTGGTCTACGGCTTTGCCTATATCGTGGAGCAACGCTCCACGTTTTGCAAGCGCTACGTCCAAGCCCAACTCCGACGCCATGATGCCCGCAAGATAACTCACTTCTATGGAGTGACGCAACACGTTTTGTCCGTAACTCGTGCGGAATTTGAGACGTCCAAGCAACTTGATGAGTTCGGGATGCAAGCCGAACACGCCTGTATCGAAGGAGGCCGCTTCGCCTTCATCCTTGATGGTGATGTCCATATCGCGCTTTACTTTCTCCACCATTTCCTCAATGCGTGCGGGGTGGATCCTGCCGTCGGCAAGAAGTTTTTCTATCGTGATACGGGCAATTTGACGTCGAACGGGATCAAATCCCGAAAGAATGACTACTTCGGGGGTATCGTCAATGATAAGCTCCACTCCCGTTGCGTTTTCCAAAGCGCGGATGTTGCGTCCTTCGCGACCTATCAAACGTCCCTTCATTTCGTCATTGGGAAGGGGGACCGTAGTGACAGTCATCTCGCTGACTTGATCGCTTGCGCAACGCTGAATTGCCGTTGAGATGATCTCGCGCGCTTTTTGCTCTCCGCTGGCTTTTGCTTCTGCCTCGATTTTACGCACCGTGTTGGCCGCGTCTTTGCGCGCGTCCAAAACCATGCTGTCCACAAGAATTTGTTTAGCTTCCTCCTGAGAAAGTCCCGCAACACGCTCCAATTCTTGTTGTATTTTCTCTTCGGACTTGTCCAACTCTTGCGAACGTTTGTTGAGCGCTGTTTGTTGAGAAATGAGTTGCTTTTGCTGAACGTCTATTTGATCCAATTTTTGGAGGAGCATTTCCTCCTTTTTGTCCAACGTTTCTTCCTTTTGCGTCAAACGATTTTCCTGTTTGACGAGTTCGTTGTTCTTTTTTCTGAATTGACGTTCTGTTTCATTTTTTAGTCTTTGATTTTCTTCTCTTGCCTCGTTTAGGGCTTCCTTTTTCAAGGATTTGGCTTCTTCGCGCGCAAACTCGATTATAGAATCCGCCTGCGCTTGCGTAGAGCCTATTTTTCGATGTCTATATCTTCTATATATACAGATCCCGCATCCTAAACCGATGCCTGCAAATACAATTGCAATCACAGGAAGCAGAATCCAAACCCAAGAAGGAATAGGTTGTGAAGCAGAGAAGAATAAAAGCAATGAATGCATGATAATTCCTCCTGTATATGTAGTTGGTGATAGAAAATTATCCTTTTGCAAATTTAATCAAACTATCACAATTACTATTTTAACCATTTTGAAATTAAATGTCAAGATATATGGTAAAATATATGTAAATAATAAATATTTTTGTAATGTCGTCCAACCGAGAATTTTTATATAAGTTTGTCCTTTCTGCTATTTTGGTAAAGCGACGGAAAATTAGCTCTTTGTATTGCTCTTCTTTTGAGAATATCTCGCTAACGAACGATAGTCAACCGAGTCCCTTTTGGGAGAAAAAACACATTCGACAGAATTAAATGAACATCACAATGAGAAACAGGCACTACAAGCAGGTTAATGTAGAACGTGCTATTGCCGAATAATGGACAAAATAAAACACGAAAAGAATTGAAATTTGCACGATTTTTTGCTTACCATATAAAAAATCACACTTTTATAGAATACTATTTCACACATAATATCGGAAAAAGCCTGTTTGAACACAGTTTACACACAAATCACAAAGCAGGACAAAAGATATAAACTCAACGACTGTATTTATAGCAAAATACACATCAATATGCAAAAGGAAAACAACATCGTATCTCTGCGAAGTTGCCATTTGTGCCTCATGAGATCTGTTGCAAAATTGAACGAACCTCACTACACTTCGTTTGGCGCATAGTTTCTTATTATTTATTGAGTGCATTACTTAATCGTATCCTTTGTTTTGAAAAGATTGAGAACGTTGTAAACTCTATCAGCATATATTTCGGTTCTATAATAAATGTTGGGGTGTGAGTAAAAAGATAGAGCAAAGACTCTTTTTCAGTGTATAATTGAATTGGTAAAAACCACTGGGAAAAAGGGAGATTGCTCTATGGAT
>CANQJK010000090.1 GCA_947624235.1 uncultured Clostridia bacterium
TTTTTTGTACTTCCATGTAAAATGGCAGACTGAGCGATCGGCGGACAAAAGTCTGCTGTATTGTTGACATTTTCGTGTGATTGAACTACAATTTTATCGACAAAAACGGAGGAATTTATGGACAAGATCGCAGTAGAGCACAAATGGAACAAGCTTTGGCAGGAAAAGCCTGTGTACAAATTCGATCCCGAAAACGCAGACAACAAGTATTACGTTTTGGAAATGTTCAGTTATCCCAGCGGATCCAAGTTGCACGTCGGACACTGGTACAATTACGGGCTTACCGACAGCTTTGCGCGTTACAAGATAATGAAGGGCAAAAACGTGTTTCAACCCATGGGTTTTGACGCGTTCGGTCTGCCTGCGGAAAACTACGCCATCAAGACGGGCATCCACCCGCAGGACAGCACTCTTCACAACATCGAGGTGATGGAAGAGCAACTCAAAAACATCGGCGCGCTGTTCGATTGGGACCACGAGATAAAAACCTGTCTGCCCGACTACTACCGCTGGACGCAGTGGATATTTGCCGAGTTGTACAAGCACGGGCTGGCATATCGCAAAAAGGCTCCCGTCAATTGGTGTCCCAGTTGCAACACTGTGCTTGCCAACGAACAGGTGATAGACGGACATTGCGAACGTTGCGACAGTCAGGTGATAAAGAAAGATCTGACGCAGTGGTTCTTCAAGATAACGGACTACGCCGAGGAACTTATCACGGGATTGGACGAACTGGACTGGCCCGAAAAAACCAAGGCAATGCAACGCAACTGGATAGGCAAATCGCAGGGCGGAGAGATAGTGTTCGATCTTGCGGATGGTTCGGGTTCCTTCAAAGTGTTCACAACGCGTGCGGACACGCTGTTTGGGTGCACATATGTGGTGCTTGCGCCAGAGCACCCGCTTGTTTCCGCAATAACCGCGCCCGAACACCGTTCGGAAGTGCAAGCATATATTGAGGAAGTGGCAAAAACCAACGAGATAGAGCGTCTTTCCACCGCAAAGGAAAAGACGGGCGTCTTTACGGGCGCGTATGCCGTCAACCCCGTCAACGGCGAAAAGGTGCAGGTGTGGATAGGCGACTACGTCCTTTCCAGTTACGGAACGGGCGCCGTTATGGGCGTTCCCTCTCACGACGCTCGCGACTACAAGTTCGCTCAAAAGCACGGATTGCAGATCAAGCGCGTTATTCGCGGTTCCACGGCGGACGTGGACGACAGTCTGCCCTTTACCGAGCACGGGATCATGTGCAACAGCGGAGAGTTTGACGGCATGACTACCGAAGAGGGACGCATTGCAGTTGTCAAAAAGCTTGCTTCTGTGGGCAAGGGCGAGTTGAAAACAAACTACCGTCTGCGCGATTGGTTGGTTTCGCGACAACGCTATTGGGGCGCACCCATTCCCATCATATATTGTCCCCATTGCGGAGAAGTGCTGGACGAAAATTTGCCCGTTTGCCTTCCATACGACGTGGAATTTCGTCCCGACGGCACCAGTCCCCTTGCCAAACATCACAAGTTTATACACGACGTCAAGTGCCCCAAATGCGGTGCTCCCGCCACGCGCGATCCCGACACGTTGGACACCTTTGTTTGCAGTAGTTGGTACTATCTTCGCTATCCCGACGCGCACAACGGCGACAAGGCTTTCGACACCGAATGGATAGACAAAATGTTGCCCGTAGACAAGTACGTCGGCGGTGCAGAGCATGCCTGCATGCACCTGCTGTATGCCCGCTTCATCACCAAGGCGCTCAGAGATATGGGTTATCTGCATTTTGACGAACCTTTCAAGTCGTTGGTGCATCAAGGCGTTATATTGGGACCTGACGGCAACCGCATGAGCAAATCTCACGGCAACGTGGTGTCCCCCGACTACTATGTCAACACCTACGGCGCGGACGTGTTCCGTTGCTACCTTGCTTTCGGCTTCCGCTACATCGAGGGCGGACCGTGGTCGGAGGACGGCATCAAAGCCATCAACAAGTGGTTGGATCGTGTGGAAAGATATGTGCATTGCGCTTACGGAAGTTACCCGTCAACGGACAATGTCGCCCACGACGAAAGGGAGCTTGACCGCGTGCGCCACGCCACGATAAAAGCGGTGGACGCCGACTACGAAAGTTTTTCCTTCAACACGGCGGTGGCGCGCATGATGGAATTGGTAAACGCGTTGGCTAAATACGACGCGCTTCCCGTCAAAAACGCCAAGTTGTACCGCGAAACGGCGGACGACTTGCTCAAAATACTTTGCCCGCTTGCTCCGCACTTTTGCGAGGAACTTTGGAGCGAAACGGTACACAGCGGAAGCATCGTTACGGAACGCTTCCCCGAATTTGACGAAAAGGCGACCAAACTTGCCGAAACGGAAATTTTGGTACAGTTCAACTCCCGTCCCAAGGTGCGTTTGACGGTGGACGCCGACCTTTCCCCCAAGGAAGTGGAAAACGTGGTGCTCAACGACGAACGCGTAAAGGAAGCTCTGGCAGGAGCGACGCCCAAAAAGGTGATAGTGATACCGGGACGACTCGTCAACATAATTTTATAAACATGTACCTACCAAACACAAGTCTGTTCGGTCGACCATGTCAAAACATTACACTAAAATATTGTCTGACATAAAATTCAAAACAAG
>CANQJK010000091.1 GCA_947624235.1 uncultured Clostridia bacterium
TCAATTGACGATCAACTGCGAGGCGGAACAGCAACCTGCCACCTGGAACAGCAACTGGAACCCCGACGCCTGCCCCGTCAAATGGGGATACAAACAGCAATAACTTGTTTGTGTTGCACATCGAATACAAAAGAAGCGGAGCTATCGCATTGAACGCATGATCGACAAATAAGCGAATAACCACACAAAAAAACGGCTTGAAACATCGCGATTTCAAGCCGTTTCAAATTATTCGGTTGTTGCAGGCGGGGCGTTTGTGCGATCGACATGCCCGATCGGTATATGCTCAGCCCGTCTCAAAGCGTTTGATGTGTTGCTTTAACCGCGCTTCCAAACGTATTTCGAGTAGGTATCCGTAACCAACGTCAGCGCCTTTGCAGGATCTGCCAAGTCCGTTGCGGGCACGCTGTTGCCTCTTACCGTCCAGCCCTCGGTCACGTCAAAAATCACGCGTTCGAGCAGTTTGTATTCGGAAAGTTTCAGCAAATAGGGATCGAACGTCGTCACCGTTTCGGGAATGGTGAGTTCGGTCGTCGCAAGGGGAATGCACAAAAATTCCGTTGCGTCCTTGTTGAGCAACACGCCGTTTATCGAAACAAATTCCTTGTTGTTGTCGTCCAAAGTGATTTGTTGTAGCACGGGCAGATCTGTGTAGTCCAACTGCGACGTCGTCTTGTTGATGGATGTGTATTTGAAGGTGTTTGCGCCCACGCTCTTTACGTTGGCGATAAATATCTTTTGCACGTCGTCTTTTATCGAGTCGAATGCGCCGTCCGCAATTACTATTGCGTCATTGCTGACGCGAAATTCTCCTTGGGCAACATCTGCGGGGGAAGCCTCTATCAACACAAGGTGTGACGTTGTGCCGTTGCCGAGATATTTGCTGTTGCCGTTTACGTTGAGAGTGAGAGAGTCGCAACCCTTTACTATGTTTGCGCCTACGCTTGTGAGCGAGGAGGGCAGGGCAAGGCTTGTGACGGCTTTGCAACCCTCAAATGCGCTTGCGCCTATTTTGGTGACGGTGTCGGCAATGGTTATTTGACCAAGCTGTTCACATCCCGCAAACGCGCTGTCGCCAATGCTCGTTATGCCTGCGGGGACGTTGAAGCTTTTTAGCTTTAAGCAACCGTTAAACAAATTGTTGCTTATCTCCTTTACAGAAGCGGGCAGGGTTATTTGTTCCAGCTCGAGGCAATCCTTAAACGTCGCCGAACCTATCGAAAGCAACCCGTCGGGAAGGTTTATCTCTTTGAGGGACATGCACCCCGTAAACGCGTTGTTGGCTATCGTTTTGATGGAGGAGGGCAATTGTACGGAGACGACGCTACTTTTGTAAAATGCGCTCAACTGTATCTCTTCTATCCCGTCAGACACAATGACGTTTTGAGTTTTTTGCAAATTCAGCGTCTTGATGGATGTCACTTTTTTGCCCCTGTACTCTGCGGGGACGGTGATGGTGTCTTTGGCAAAGATGCCTCCGCGGAAAGTGTCCTTTACATCCGTCACTTCGTAGGTGTCGTTGTCCAACAGATGGTATTTAAGGCGGTTGGTGTCGCTTAAACATGCCGTAACTATCATCGTGATGCCTATCGCTATCACAAGTACGACCACGATTATCAATATCACCAAAGCCTTGATGGGCAGTTTGGATAATTTTTTGAACATACAAGTCCTCCAAAAACATTAGTTTTCTAAAAAAATTATACAGTAAAAAAACTACAATGTCAATAGGTTTGACAAAATACCTGTTCTATCCAATATATGTTAGGGCACGCTGTTGCCTCTTACCGTCCAGCCCTCGGTCACGTCAAAAATCACGCGTTCGAGCAGTTTGTATTCGGAAAGTTTCAGCAAATAGGGATCGAACGTCGTCACCGTTTCGGGAATGGTGAGTTCGGTCGTCGCAAGGGGAATGCACAAAAATTCCGTTGCGTCCTTGTTGAGCAACACGCCGTTTATCGAAACAAATTCCTTGTTGTTGTCGTCCAAAGTGATTTGTTGTAGCACGGGCAGATCTGTGTAGTCCAACTGCGACGTCGTCTTGTTGATGGATGTGTATTTGAAGGTGTTTGCGCCCACGCTCTTTACGTTGGCGATAAATATCTTTTGCACGTCGTCTTTTATCGAGTCGAACGCGCCGTCCGCAATTACTATTGCGTCATTGCTGACGCGAAATTCTCCTTGGGCAACATCGGCGGGGGAAGCCTCTATCAACACAAGGTGGGGCGTTGTGCCGTTGCCGAGATATTTGCTGTTGCCGTTTACGTTGAAGGTGAGAGCGTCGCAACCCTTTACTATGTTTGCGCCTACACTTGTAAGCGAGGAGGGCAGGGCAAGCAAAATTTTTGCGCGAGTGCATGTGCGCGTTAGCGAAATGTCCGCCACCGTCTGTTGTGCGATCGGCAAACCGTTCTCGTGGGCGGGCGTAGGGGCAAGGTTTTGCAAAAAATCTCAAAAAAATAAAAAAACTTTTTGTTTTTGATTGACAATATTCGGCTTATGTAATATACTAAAAAAGCTGTTGCAAAACAGTGTGAAGCTTGACAACAGAATAGTAAGAGAATTGAAACACAGTCAATCAACAAGATTTTAGC
>CANQJK010000092.1 GCA_947624235.1 uncultured Clostridia bacterium
GCAAAAAAACAAGTTGCGAATTCTTTAATATGTAAGTGTGATGTGTGGTGGTAGGGTGTTCTAACAGGGTTAAATAAAGGTGCGTTTCAATCTTGCAGTAGCTTGACGGAGATAACTGTTCCTCGTTCCGTCACAAGCATAGGCAACAGAGCATTTAACTTTTGCTCTGACTTACAAACGGTAAAGTTCGAAGAGGGTAGTCAGCTTAAAAGCATAGGAGAAAGAGCTTTCAGATATTGCAGTAACCTGACGGAAATAGTTATTCCTCGCTCCGTCACAAACGTGGGCAAAGACGTGTTTATCGAATGTGAAAGCCTCTCGGGATTGTACTACGGCGGAACCGTTGCCGATTACTGCGGAATAAAGTTTGATGGCAGAACAAATCCTGATGGTTGGGCAAATCTTTACTTGCAACAGGACGGCGTCTGGCATGAGACGACGGAAATAGTTATCCCCCAAGGCGTTACAAAAGTGGGCGAATATCAATTTTTAGATTTTGAAAACATCACATCCGTAACCATTGCGAACACAGTCACAAGAATAGGCAATGAGGCGTTTAGCGGTTGTTGGGAGTTGCAATCGGTTAAGTTTGAGCAAGGTAGCCGATTGAAAAGCATAGGAGCAGGAGCTTTTTTCAATTGTCGCAACTTGACGGACGTGACCGTGCCGAACTCCGTCACGCATATTGAAAGTGGCGCGTTTGAAGGTTGTGAAAAGTTACAATACCATGTGTTTGAGGGCGTCAAATATTTGGGAAAGGACGAAAACGATCACACTGTGTTGATGGGGGTATTGGACAAGACGCAAGCATCTTATACGATAAGTGACTCCACAAAAATAATTTACGACGAGGCGTTTAGCGGTTGTGGTAAATTGGCGCAAATCACAATACCAAGCTCCGTAACAAGCATAGGTCATGAGGCATTTTCGGGGTGCAGAAGCCTGACGGAAATAACTATTCCGCACAACGTAACAAGTATAGGCAGTAGCGCGTTCAGCGGATGTTGCGCGTTGCAATCTGTGAAGTTTGATCAAGGTAGCCAATTGAAAAGCATATTGTCGTGCGCCTTTGAAAATTGCAGAAGCCTGACGGAAATAACTATTCCGCACAACGTAAAAAGTATAGGCAGTAGCGCGTTTAGCGGATGTTGCGCGTTGCAATCTGTGAAGTTTGAGCAGGGTAGTCAATTGCAAAGCATATTGTCGTTCGCCTTTGAAAATTGCAGTAGCCTTACGGGACTGACCTTGCCGAGTGGCGTCAACTTTATAGGAGTCAGCGCTTTTAGCGGTTGTGACGGTTTGCAAGGCGTAACGATCGAAGCCCCCTATGGTTTGGACGGAGCAATATATCTTGATATGACCGATCTTTCACAAGACAAAACTCATGTTGAGATTGTCATCAAGGCAAACGGACCGGAGTTCGTCCGCACATTTTACGCTTGGAAGCGTTCCTAAAAAGCGCTTGCGCAACTGCGGGCAATGCGTCCTCCGCAAAAAGGTGCGCAGGGCAACATCGGCAGGAACGTGCATCGCCCGCCGATACGCTCCGACTTGTTCCCCGTTCGGCGCTCGCCCAACCTCCGCCTTAATTTAGGCTAAACTCCCATATACCTCTTTCCCACCAAAAAATAATCATAAAACCGAAAATCCGCCGACGGAGCGAAATGCCCTATCGGCGGTTGTTTTTTGGGAATTTATAGCATTCGTGTAGCCATACGCAACTATTGATAACAAATCGCAACAAAATGTCGCTCGGGTATTCCGCGCAAAAAGGCTTCACGTCTGGCTTCGCGCATTGTAATTTAATAGACCATCATATCACTTGTGTGTCCCCATCAAAACGGCTTCGCTTCGGGCTACGCCCTCGTTGCAGATTGTTTTGATTGGGGACACACTCGTTCTCAGAAAGATAATGTCATTTTTTTAATTTATCAGTCTTGCGCTCAGCCCTCGTTGCAGATTATTTTGCGCGAAACACCCTCGCTCTCTCTGTATAAGGTCCCCGACCACCCACCCCTATTTGATAAACAACAAATGTCAAAAATAATAAACTGTAACAATAAATAATTAACTGGAACAAAACATAACAAAACGAAATAAACGTGTATCTAATGATAATGTAAATGACAATGTAAATGGTAATGTAAATGAGAGAGTTTAAGTAAATATCGATTACGGTTGTTGCGCTCACTCTCACAATGTAAAGTAAAATTGAAAAAGGACATGGAATTCGTAAAAGTAGTGCAAACAATGTAGACAAAATACTCAAATCGTAACAAAACAGAACGAACCGTAACAAACAAGAACAATACGGAACAAACGCGTTTCTAATGTAAATGTAAATGATAATACAAATGTCAATGTTAATGTAAATGGGTGTGTATGTAAATGTAAATGACAATGTAAATGTTAATGTAAATGAGAGTGTGTATGTAAATATCGATTGCAGTTGTTGCGCTCACGCTCGAAATGCAAAATTGAAAAAGGGCACGTAATTCGTAAAAGCTGTGCAAACAATGTAGACAAAATACTCAAATCGTAACAAAACAGAACGAACTGGAACAAAACAGAACAAAACGGAACAAACGTGTATCTAATGATAATGTAAATGACGATATAAATGTTAATGTAAATGAGTGTGTATGTAAATGATAATGTAAATGAAAATGTCAATGTTAATGTAAATGAGTGTGTATGTAAATGATAATGTAAATGAAAATGTCAATGTTAATGTAAATGAGTGTGTATGTAAATGAGAGAGTGTAAGTAAATATCGATTGCGGTTGTTACGCTCACTCTCACAATGTAAAGTAAAATTGAAAAAGGACACGGAATTCGTAAAAGTAGTGCAAACAATGTAGACAAAATACTCAAATCGTAACAAAACAAAACGAACCGTAACAAACAAGAACAATACGGAACAAACGTGTATCTAATGTAAATGTAAATGATAATACAAATGTCAATGTTAATGTAAATGAGTGTGTATGTAAATGTAAATGATAATGTAAATGACAATGTAAATGACAATGTAAATGTTAATGTAAATGAGTGTGTATGTAAATGATAATGTAAATGAAAATGTCAATGATAATGTAAATGAGAGTGTGTATGTAAATGAGAGAGTGTATGTAAATAACGATTGCAGTTGTT
>CANQJK010000093.1 GCA_947624235.1 uncultured Clostridia bacterium
GTCACCTTTATCGGTTACGAGGTGTTCTCCTACTGCAAAAGTCTTGTAAACGTCACCATACCCGCAAGCGTTACCGAGATGGGCAGGGACGTGTTCATCGATTGCATAAGCCTGGAAGATATTTTCGTAGACGACGGCAACACCGTCTACGCGGATCGCGACGGCGTGCTCTACGACAAGAGCGAAACGCAACTTATCTGCGTACCGCCCAAAAAGTCATCTGTCGATATTTCCGACGGCGTAACGACCATATGCGCGCGTGCAATGCGTAGTTGCGAATACATCACGAGCGTCGTCATTCCCGAAAGCGTAACGTCTATCGGCGAATATGCTTTTGACGGTTGCGATAGATTGCAAAGCATAACCGTTGCGCAAAACAACGAGAACTATTGCTCTCAGGACGGAATTTTGTACAACAAGGAAAAGACGGAGTTTGTGCACATTCCGCGCGCGATAACGGGCGCAGTCAGGATCCCCGACGGCATAACGTCTATCGGCGAATATGAGTTCTCGTTTTGTAAGCAACTCGTCAGCATAACCATTCCCGACAGCGTAACTTCTATCGGGCCTTGGGCGTTTTACGAATGTGACAGCCTCGAAAGCGTCATTTTCGAAAGCCCCTCCACTTGGTTAGTTTCCCAAAACGAGGACATGACGGACGCAATAGAAGTGGAAATGAACGACTCCGAGCAAAACGTGATGTGGTTAAATAATTTTGTCAATTATTATTGGAAACGCGTTGACGCGTAAAAACCGCCCGAGACCGTCTTTTCTTGCATAACCACAAAAGCCCGACGAACACGTCGGGCTTTTTGATGTCCGCCCCGCCCTTGCATAGGATATGTAAAAAAAGCATTGTACCGAAAGCAAGTACACTGTCCCGAAACCAGTAAGTCCAAATACGTCCCGACCTTGTGACGGCGAGAGCGAGGGTGTCCCGTATCAGAACAAACACTTTTTGTCGTGCATAGTATATATCCCTGCGAATGGGGGTGGGCGGTCGGGGACCTTGTAATACATAGCACGAGGGTGTTTCGCGCAAAATAATCTGCAACGAGTGCGTAGCACGAAGCGAAGCCGTTTTGATGGGGATATGCGAGCGACACCATAATCTGCAACGAGGGTGCCACTTTTCCGAAACCAGTAGTCCCAAAATGTCCGTGTCTGCGCCAACACTATTGTAGCGCGAAAAATATGTCTCTGCGAATAGGGGCGGGCGGTCGGGGACCTTATTCTACCCAGAGCGAGTGTATCACTTGCAAAATAATCTGCAACAAGGGCGGAGCGCCCAAACCGATAGTAAGAAATGGAATGACTTTATAATGTGCAGAGCTTGTGTGTTCCCAATCAAAATAATCTGCAACAAGCGCAAGCCCGTCAGGGGCGATTGCACGGACACGTCCTTGACGTGAGTGCAATCGACTTGTGAAGCCGTTTTGATGGGAACCATACAAGCGATATGATGTGCGTCCAATTCTCATCTCAACGTGCTCCGCCCGCCGTGAAGCCTTTTTACAGGGGATATGCGAGCGATACGCGAGCGTTATTTTTAAGACAAATTTCACATAATATATCTGTATGAAAAAAAACGGCGACAATTTTATTTCGGGCGCCTTGATACTCAGCCTCGGGGGCTTGTTGGCTAAAATATTGGGCGCGCTGTACCGCATACCCCTCACCAACATAGTGGGAAGCTACGGCATGGGGCTGTATCAATTGGTGTTTCCGCCCTACATTCTGTTTTTGACCGTTGCGCAGGCTGGCGTTCCCATTGCGCTGTCCAAACTCATTGCCGAAAACAATCAGTTGGGCAATTTTGACAGGTCGCGCAAGATATTCCGCGTGGCGTTTGTGTTTTTGGGGGCGCTGGGCGCGTTCAGCGCGGTGTTGATGGCAAGCCTGTCCAAAGTGATAGCCGATCTGCAAGGCAATCCCGAAACGGCGCAGGCGTTTTTGATAGTGGCTCCCGCCCTGGTGTTTGTGCCCGTCACCAATGCGCTCAAAGCGTATTTTCAGGGCAACATGAACATGACGCCCTCGGGCGTCACCACCGTGATAGAGCAGATCGTCAAGCTCATTGTGGGACTTTTTTGCGCCGTACATTTTATGCCCGACGTGCAAAAGGCGGTAATGGGGGCGGTTTTTGCAATAACGGTGAGCGAATTCGGCTCGCTTGCGATAATGTCGGCGGTGTATCTGGCACATCGCAAAAAGCGTCGCGTCGGGCAAATAAGCATATCGCGGGGCGACGTCAAAAGCATTGCGCAACAGATAGCGTCCCTTGCCGTGCCCGTTGCTCTCGGCGGGTTTGCAATGCAGATGTCCCAGGTGATAGATTCGGTGATGGTGGTCAATCTGCTCACCGTGCCCAACGCCACGCAGATGTACGGTTTGTGGACAGGTCCCGTCAACTCCATGTTGGGCTTGCCCATTGCGCTCAGTTCGGGCGTTGCAGTGTCCGCCTTGCCGGGGATAACGCGCACATATTACAGCAACGACGCAAACAGCCTCAACAAAAGTTTCAACACGGCAATGAAATTGACACTCGTCATCGCTCTTCCCTGCGCGTTGGGCATGATATTGCTGTCACGGCCGATACTCAGCTTGCTGTACGGCAATCTGCCCGAGGCGGAAATAGGCATTTCGGCAATGTTGTTGTCCCTTTCGGGGCTGTCGATAGTGTTTTTGGCTGTGTTGCAGACCTGCGTTTCGGTGTGTCAGGCGGTGGGAAAACCCTACGCGACGGTGATAATAGTGTCCCTCTCCATTGTGGTAAAAGCGGTAGTCAACTTGTTGCTTTTGCCCGATCCGCAAATAAATATTTACGCTTCGGCTATTTCCGAAACATTGTGCTATCTTTTTGCCGTGATTTGTGTTATAATCTATTTGCGCGTAAAGGTAGGGCTCAAAACGGATATCAACAGTTGCGTCATCAAGCCTTTGGCAAGTTGTCTGGTGATGTCCCTCGCGCTTACGCCCGCACTCACGTTCGCAAGTGGCTTTTTCGACAGCAAATGGGGCACGTTGTTGCTCATTGTCCTGTCGGGAGCGGTGTACTTTGCGGTGTTGTTTGCCCTCAAAGCGTTCGATCCGAGCGAGTTGAACCTACCTTCCAAGCAAAAAAACACACGGTAGGTCAAACGCATGATAACAGTAGTAGGTATGGGACGCGGAGCCTTCGACTTGACGGTCGCGGGCAAATCGGCGATAGAGCAAGCGGACGTAGTGGTGGTGAGATCCCGTCTCACGCACATGGCGCAAACGGTGGAAAACATCAGGTCGGACGCGATTTTTTGCGACGATCTGTACGAGAGCCAACAGGATTTTGACGCTCTCAACGTTGCAATAGCGCAAAGACTGCGTTCCTTTGGGGACAAAAAGGTGGTGTTTTGCGTGGCGGGCGACGGCTCGGACGACACGGCGGTGAGGCAGATGACGGACGTAAACGTCATTGCAGGCGTGGGCTTGCAGGCGTCGGTGGTGGGCAACAGCACCGAGTCGGGCACGATCGTTTTTACCGCGCAGGACTTTATCTGCGCCAAGCACATTCTCGTTCGCCCCACCGTCATCAAGTGCATAGACGACAAATTTGTCGCAAGCGAAGTGCAACTTCGGCTCCTCGAAGCGTTCGACAGGGACTCCGAGGTGGTTTTTTGCACCAAAAACGCCGTCAAGCGCATTGCCCTGCACCAACTGAGCAAGCAACGCTACGATTACCAAACCACGTTGTACATTTTGCCCAAGCCCCTAACGGAGCGCGAGGTTTTCGACTACTACGACTGCACGGACATCATGACGGTGCTTTGTTCTCCCGACGGCTGTCCGTGGGATAGGGAGCAAACGCACAAAAGCATAATCAAAAATGTCATCGAAGAGGCTTACGAACTTGCCGACGCCCTCGAAAAGGAGGACAACGACCACATCGTGGAGGAATTGGGCGATCTGCTCATGCAGGTCATCTTCCATCTGGAAATTGCCACGCACGACGGAGAGTTTTCTCCCGACGCGGTGTATTCCGCCCTTTGCCGAAAACTCATCGACAGACATCCGCATGTGTTCGGCGACGTCACCGCCACCGATTCGGCGCAATCGCTCAGCGTTTGGGAAGGGCAAAAGCTAAAAGAACACAAAATCAAGGGCACAGCCCAAAACGTAATGGACGTGCCTCGCGGAATGAGCGCCTTGATGCGCTGTCAAAAGGTGTCCTCGCGCGCTTCCAAGGGCGGTTACGAGTTTGAAAACGCCGAGCAGGTCGCGCAAAAGGTGAGGGAAGAACTGGACGAATTTCTTTGCGCCGACGAGCAAGACAGACCAATGGAAGGGGGCGATCTGCTGTTTGCCTGCGCAAGTCTGTTGCGCCTTTCGGGCGTGGACGCGGAAACGGCGTTGATGCTCTCCACCGAAAAGTTCGTGCGTCGCGTGGCGGAGTGCGAACGGCTCTTGTCCGAGTGGGGACGCATGCTCAAAGAACTGTCTGCAAATCAATTTGACGATCTGTGGGAGGTGGCAAAGCGCAATGTCGGTTGAATCCCTTTTCGGCAAGGCGCGCACCATGCTCGCCCCCATGGCAGGCTACACCGATTTTGCCTTTCGAAGCATTTGTCGCAACTACGGGGTGGGGCTTACCGTCACCGAGATGATAAGCGCCAAGGCGTTGGTCATGGGCAACGAACTGTCCCGACGCATGCTCTTTCGCGACAAGGCGGATAGCCCCTGCTTTTGTCAGATATTCGGGCACGAACCGCAGGTAATGGCGGATAGCGTCCGTCTCCCCGAGGTGCAGGCGTACGAGGGCGTGGATATCAACATGGGCTGTCCCGTGCGCAAGATAGTGTCCAACGGCGACGGCTCGGCGCTTTTGGAAGATCCCCGTCTTGCGGGGCAGTGTATCAGGGCGGTAAAGGACGCTATCGGCAACAAGCCCCTTTCCGTCAAGTTTCGGCTGGGCGTAAGCGACAGTTCGGGTGCGGTAGACTTTGCCAAGATGTGCAGGGATTCGGGCGCGGACATGATAACGGTGCATTTTCGCACCCGCCGTCAGATGTATTCGGGCACTGCCGACTTCCGCTTGTTGGAGCAAATTGCGCACATGGGGTTGCCTATTTTTGCCAACGGCGACGTTGTTAGCCGTCAGCAGTATTTGCAACTTACCGAAAGGGGCGCCTACGGCGTAGCGGTGGGACGGGGCGCTTTGGGCAGACCGTATGTGTTTAGCGAGATCGCGGGCACAAGTTATTGCACGGACATCTTTGAGACGATACAAACGCACGCGCACATGCTGTTGCAGGTGTACGGCGACAGGGTGGTCGCCAACGAAATGAAAAAGCATGTATCCGCCTATCTCAAAGGCATGAGGGGCGCCAAGCAATGCGTCGTGGCAGTAAACGGCGCTCATTCTACGGAGCAAATATTGCAACTTTGCGCCCGTTATTTTGACGAATATCCGCAACTGAGGAGGGTAGAGGGATGAAGATACATATCGTTTTGGTCGAGCCGGAAATTCCCCAAAACACAGGCAATATCGTACGTACGGCAGTGGCAACGGGGAGCGTTTTGCATTTGGTGCGACCGTTGGGCTTTGACACAAGCGACAAAATGCTCAAACGCGCCGGGCTGGACTATTGGAAGGATAGCGACATACGCTATCACGACAGCTTTGACGACTTGCGCAAAACGTATCCCGACGGGAAATTTTATTTTTTCTCCACCAAGGCACAGCGCAACTACACCGATCCCGACTACGGCGACGAGGTGTTTCTCGTGTTCGGCAAGGAATCCAAGGGCTTGCCCGAAAAACTTCTTCACGACAACTACTCCGACGCCGTGCGCATACCCATGATAGCGGATACGCGCAGTCTCAATCTTTCCAACTCCGTGGCTATCGCCGTGTATGAAGTGTTGCGCCAACACGGTTTCGACGGCTTCAATTGCAAAGGTCGCCTGCGCGAATACCCGCTCGGGTATCCCCTGTAAAAAGGATTTCGCTTCGGGCGGAGCGCCTCGTAATTTGATTTAGCCCTTAATAGTGCTCGCATATCCCCTGTAAAAATGGCTTCACTTCGGACTACGTCCTCGTTGCAGATTATTTTACAGGGGACATACGAGCATTTTATATTACACGCTAATACAATTTTTCATTTATCGGTATCGGCGCTCCGTCCTCGTTGCAGAGTATTTTACAGTGGATACACTCGCTCTATCTATTACAAGGTCCCCGACGTCGTCGCAAATCGCCCTTGACATCTCCGCCCACACGTTCGTGCGAGCGGTACCGCTGTCAGGCGTTTGCTCCTCTCCCCACCAAGTCTTTTGGACTTGTTGGGGGCCCCGTAGTTCGCTGGTACATATTTTTAGCGTAACAAATGGCTTGGTGCGGATACGAAACACCCTCGCTCTGTCTATTACAAGGTCGGGACATTTTTGGAATTACTGGTTTCAGGACAGCCCCTCGTTGCAGATTATGTGGCACTCGGGTATTCCGCGCAAAAAGGCTTCGCGGTTCCGCTCGCATATCCCCTGTAAAAAGGCTTCGCTTCGGACTGCGTCCTCGTTGCAGATTATTTTACAGGGGACACACTCGCTCCTGCCGTTACAAAGTCGGGACAATTTTTTACTTGCTGATCTTGATGATAATGTTTTTTTCTTATCTTTTGGGTACCGCTGTCAGGCGTTTGCTCCTGCCACCCATGCGAATATTCATTCGCACGGGAACCCGTTTTCCCCACCAAGTCTTTTGGACTTGTTGGGGGCCCCGTAGTTCGCTGGTACATATTTTTTTCTGCTACAATAGTGTTAGTGCGGTTATGGACATTTTTTGACTTACTGGTTTCGGAAAAGTGGTACCCCTGTTTCAGATTATTTTACAGGGGACATACGAGCATTTTATATAACACGCTAATACAATTTTTAATTTATCGGTATCGGCGCTCCGCCCTTGTTTCAGATTATGAGGCACTCGGGAATTCCGCGCAAAAAGGCTTCGCGGTTCCGCTCGTATATCCCCATCAAAACGGCTTCGCTTCGTGCTACGCACTCGTTGCAGATTGTTTTGATAGGGGACATACTCGCTCTTGGCAGAACAAGGTCGTTACATTGTTTTGATTTACTGGTTTCAGGACAGCCCATCGTTGCAGATTATGGTGTCGCTCGTATATCCCCATCAAAACGGCTTCGCTTCGGGACTGTCGTATTACAATTTTTATGCAAAATGACATCAAAAACGGCTTGAAACTTTCTTGTTTCACGCCGTTTTTTTTTATGTAAATATCCATTTTTTAGTCGTTTATGCGAATCGACAGTCCCTCGTTGCAGATTATTTTGCGCGAAACACCCTCGCTCCCGGTAGAATAAGGTCCCCGACCGCCCGCCCCTATTCGCGGAGACATATTTTCCCCGCTATAATAGTGTTGGTTCAGGTAAGTGACATTTTGGGGGACAACTGGTTTTGGTGCAATGCACACGCTTTCGAAAAATATCAAAACGAAACTAATGATAATGACAATGTAAATGTAAATGACAATGTAAATGTAAATGTAAATGATAATGTAAATGTAAATGATAATGTAAATGTAAATGATAATGACAATGTTAATGTTAATGAGAGTGTATATGTTAATGAGTGTGTATATGTAAATGCAAATCGTAATTACGACGCGCACGCTCTTTCACAGTTAAACAATACTAAATGCAGTGCATGCAAATAGAAAAGCAATGCAAACAAAGTACATTATTTGTTTCGGTATATATCAAAACGTAACGATACGGAACTAATGTAAATGGTAATGATAATGTAAATGACAATGTAAATGACAATGTAAATGACAATGTAAATGTAAATGATAATGTAAATGTTAATGTTAATGAGAGTGTATATGTTAATGAGTGTGTATATGTAAATGCAAATAGCAGTTACGGCACGCGCACACTCTTTCACAGATAAACAATATTAAAAGTAGTGCATGCAAATAGAAAAGCAATGCAGACAAAGTAAACATATTGTATTTGTAAATATCAAAACGTAACAAAACGAAACTAATGCAAATGATAATGTAAATGTAGATGTAAATGACAATGTAAATGTTAATGTTAATGTAAATGTTAATGTTAATGTAAATGTAAATGATAATGACAATGTAAATGTTAATGTTAATGTGAGTGTATATGTAAATGTAAATAGCAGTTACTACACGCACACTCTTTCACAGATAAATCAATTCCACGGCGCCGTGGTGCACCCCAATATTTCTTACAGAACCCCATTTTTCAAAAAAAGTGTGCGAAAAACAAAAATTTTTGCAAATAAAAATGAAACACTGACAGACAGTTGTCATATTTAGTGTGGTACAATAAAGGTACAAACTGAAACAAACGTTCTAAAAAGGAGGAGCAAATATGGCAACACAACCGCAAAAAAACAGTGTGCTCATTTACGAAAGTTTTTGGCTTGCGATATGCGATCTGGACGTGACGGTGCAAGCGCGTATGTTCAAAGCCATAATGGAATACGGCATGTACGGTATACAACCGCAACTCAGCGGGATAGAAAAGTCGCTGTTTGTGCTTATGAAACCGCAAATCGACGCCAACATCACCCGCTACAACAACCGCAAGAGCAA
>CANQJK010000094.1 GCA_947624235.1 uncultured Clostridia bacterium
GTCATCCGTCGCGTCGGATCCCTCTGTTGCTTCGGTCGTCTCTTCGGTCGATTCGGTCGCGGCAACTTCGCGTTCCTTTTCATCGGCGGACTTGGTCGTTACGAACAACCCGGGGGCTATTTCTACCGGTTCCGTCGATTGTTGCTCGGATTCGGTTTTTTCCTTGCCCTGCTCGAATATCGCTTCTTCGGCGACAGACTTGATGTCGCGCTTGACAAGACCTTTCTTGATCAGTTCGACGACGCCTTCGTAGGGCATGTAGTAATCTTCTGCCTCGCGTTCGATACGCGGTGCGCCCATTTTTTCCATTACCATAGCCACAAGTTCAATAGCGTACTTGACGCGTTTTGCGCTTTTGAGGCGGTACATTGCGGGCGTATCCACATTGGAGGGGGTGTCGGACACATCTTCCAGTTGATACTTGGTCTCGGCAAAATCTGTCGCGTTGAGAGGCAGGAATATGCACATCGTCTTTCCGCGGAAGGACAACTTGGCAACAACTTCCTTGCCCACCTTGAAGGTTTCGCGCTTCCAGCTCATGCGACACTTTGCCTTTTTGTAGGAAAGTATCTCGTTTTTGATGTCGTTGTACCAGAACTTGACTTCGTCCTCGGATTGAATGATACGCGCTGTGAAACTGCGATCGTAACGCAGTACCTTTTCGTCCGATATTTCCTCGATGACGACAGGTTCGCGTTTTTTGCGTTCCTCTTCGGGAAGGGGCACAACGTTGATACGATAGCCGACTGTTTTGTCTTGATACACAACGGAAACGGTAGGCGTGCCTTCCTTGCTCATATCGGGAGGCAAAACGGTGTAGTCCTGCACTTCCTCGGTAAGCGGTTCCACGTTGTACGTTGCCGTAACTACCAATCCGTCGTGATTGAGAGAATCGCCCACAAAGAAGTCTTTCTTCACGTTGTCGGTATTGAGGGACAGCGAAACAAGTTCGCGAACAACTTCTTCCTCGACGACTTCGCCGACGGCGATGGTATAGTACGCGGTTTGATTTTCGAATTTGACGGTGACTGCCTTTTTGCCCACATGAGACATATCGGGCTTTACCACATAGCAACCGGCAATTTCGCTTGCGCTTGCAATGCGCTTGAACAGCTCTTCCTCAACAACGGAGTACTCCACAATGCTTTCCTGCATGGGATCTTTGTCAAAGTCGGCATGTATCAGCAAGCCGTCGCAATTGAATTCCTCTCCAACGGTAAATTCGCGCTGGACCACGGTAACGTCGATGCTGAGTCCCACAAGTTCGCGATCCTCTTCGTCGTCCAATATGCGTACGTCGGATTTGACGGGTTGTTCTTCGACAACGGGTTCCTCTTCGACGACAGGCTCTTCCTCAACGACAGGTTCCTCTTCCACAACGGGTTCTTCTTCGACGACCTCGACAACAGGTTCTTCCTCAACAACGGGCGCCTCCGCGATCGATATGGTGTAGATCGCAGTGTGGTCGCTATCCACCTTGACGGTGACGAGCTTTTTGCCCGCTTCGGACATATCGGGCTTGATGACGAAGCAACCGACAAGTTCGTTTTCGGCTGTGATGCGGTCGTACAGCTGTTGATCGACGACGGAGTATTCCGTGATAGTTTCGTTTGTGGGATCCGCATTGTATTCGGCGTTGATCACAAGGCCTTCGCAATCGAATTCGTCTCCCGCCGTAAACTCGCGTTTAACAACAGCAAGATCGAGAGTGACATCCACAAGTTTGCGCTCGACGACAACCTCTTCGACGGGTTCTTCTGCCACTTCTTCCGTCACTTCTTCCTTCGCGCTCACCACTATCATGTACAAAGCCGATTTGTCTTTGTAGCAAACGGTGACAGCGGGCTTTCCTTCCTGCGACATATCGGGGACGACAACGAAACATTCGTCGGAATCCTTTTCTTCGAGGGCGTCGTACTCTTCGCTTGTGAGCAGACTGAATTCGAGGATAGTTTCGGAAAGAGGTTCGTCGCTGTAATTAGCAGTGACCATCAAGCCGTCGCAATTGAATTCGTCACCCACAAAGAATTCTCTTTGTACCACTTCCAAGTTAAGATCCAACCCGACAAGGGTGCGCGGAGCCGTTGTTTCCTCTTCGGTAGCAACGGGACCTGTTGTCGTGGTAGACGAATCCTCGTGTTCGCCCACGGAGATGACGTACACCGCCTGCTCTCCCTGATAGTACACCGTCACGGATACCTTTCCTTCCGCAGACGTGTCGGGATAGAGCGCGTAACATACTTCTACGGGACCTTTTTCTTGAAGCGTTTCCAACGTTTCTTGCGTAAACACAGCCACTTTGGAAATCGGTTCGGACATGGGTTCCAGATTGTAATTAGCCGTTACAACCAGTCCGTCGCAGTTGAACTGCTCGCCCACGTTGAAGTTGCGCTTTACCATCGACAAATCGAGCGTAAGTCCTGTAAGTTTGCGTTCGCTGGGCTTGGTGTCAACGACGATTTTGTTGGTGCCGACGCGCTTGATCAGTATTGCAAAGACAAGTACCATAAACATTATCAATGCAACTTGCACAATCAAAAGCCAAAACAGTGCGCTTTCGAGAGGCCAATCGAATTCCCAGTTGAAGATCTTCATTTTGTCTAACATCAGATTAAACATTTTTTACTACCTGCCTTTGTGTTATTTGTTTCTTTTATTTCTTCTCTTCCAGCGTCTGATAAATATCAGCGCGAGAGTGAGAATTACAAATTGTGAAGCGTAGATCATTACGTAAGCGGTGATGTCCAAACCGTCGGGAAGCGACAGTTGATTGACTACGGTGATCACAAAGCTTGTTACGGCTTGTTTCCAGTTGAGTGATTCGTCCACCGTCACCTTTACATAATATGTACCCGCTGTTGCGTTGACGATATCGTCGAAATCTGCCAAAACAGTCATTTCCTCGTCGAGATAGTACTCGATCTTGGCGTTACCGTTGCCCCACTTTGCCGTGGGAAGCTCGTCTGCTTCTATCGGATCGCCCATGTTGACGTCGCCGTCGCCGGAATACTGCTTGGTAAAGAAGTTATCCGCTTGCTCTACCACATACGCTCCGTACCTACCCAGCGAGCCTTCGAAGGTCACCGTGTAGTTGGGGTTGGAGGCTGTACCGCTTATCGCATAGACGCCTACGTTGTGGAGATCGCTGTCCGTCAGACCGTCCAACCAAAGCACTTGCAATTGGATGTTGAGGTCGTCGCCTATTTGCAGACCGTCCACCTTGTTGTGAGTGAGAGACTCGAACTCGTCGCCGTACTGCACGCTGTTGCTGTTGATGTGAACTGTTACAGGTCTCGGCGTGATGATGTAGTCGCCGTTTACAACGGTCACTTCGTAGCATTTGCTTACTTCTTCCTTGACAGTGTACGCGAGAGTCATTGCGTAGTTGTCTACATACCAAATACGGTTGTCTGCGCCCGTCGCTACGGTTATGTTGCCCGCAGTTATGTCGCCTTCGTTCATCAGCGCGTCTCCGTCCTTGCCTTCGGTGGTACGAGTAAAGTGCAACAAGCTTTCCTTAATGGTGTTGGGATCGACAAACTCGTCTCCGTACACTTGCGACACGTCGTCCACGGTGATAGTCACCTTGCGAGGCACAACGCGATATACGCTGTCTTCCTTGGAGTCATCTTGCACGTTGTAGTTGTCCCAAACACTGCTCTGTTCGGCGGGTTTGGTCACATGCAACTTATATGTGCCCACTTTGGGGTATCCGCCGACAAGATTTTCTTCGGCATAGGGGTTGTCTATCCACTCGTATTCGTAACCGAGGTCGTCGCCGTTGACCATTGCGGGACCGCTCTTGCCGTTTGCACGGTAGCTTGCTCCGTGAGGATCGATGGGATCGCCGTACTCGCTTTCGTTATCGTATGTTACAACGATCTGACGTTTTGTCACTTCGTACATTCCCGCCTGATCCGTTACGCTGTTGCCGGGCAAATCTCCGCTGTAATCTCCCACATAGGTGATCTCGTAGTTGGGGTTGTTTTCTGCCGTTACGACGATCGGGTATGTGCCGATATGCGTCGTTGAGTCTACTGCCACGCCGTTAGGCAACAAAGCTTGCAACGTGAGGTCGAGGCTGTCGCCGTTTACCAACGCGTTACCGCCTACGCGACTTACGCGATATGTAAGCGTTACAAGCGCGTCGCCGTATTCGGAAGTTGCATTTTCCAACGTTACCGTGATCTTGCGCGGGGTTATGATGTATCTGCCAACCACTGCCGTCACATGATAGTTATCGTTGTCAAACTCCGCTCTCAGTGTGTAGCTACCCGCGTGGGATGTTTTGTCCACTTCGCAGTAGAGCCTGATGTCGTTGATGTCTGTCACCAACACGGTTGCTTCGTCGCTGTTTGCAAATTCGGGATTGTGAGTACGCGTTGCTGTCCAATCGATACCGTAGCGGGTGTTGAATTCGTGCTCTTCTCCGTATTCACTGCTTTGTTCTTCCACTCGAATGGTTATCTCGCGACGTACAACGTGCAACGTTCCGCTGTGAACAATGTTGATGTGGTAGTTGGTGTCTGTCGTCAACGTACTGCTGACCACAACGATACTGTCTACCTTGTCGCCCACAAACACATTGTTGTTGATATCTGTGTACAGTTTGATCGCGCTGACTATCAAGTCGTCCTCGTAGGCAATTCCGTTGTCACTCGATCCGACGCGTTGCGCCGTCCAACCGATGCCGTAGCCGAGACTTGCGATAAAGTCGCCGTGTCTGTCGCCGTACTCAGCGCTTTGATCCTGTACTTTGATGTCGATCTGACGCTGAACTATCTCGTATGTGGTGGTAAACTCGCCGTCCAACACATAGTTGGGATTGTTGATCGTTGCCCGTACTGTGTAACTGCCGACGTTGTTGGTGTGGCCGTTTTCGAGGATAGCCTCTGAGACGTCGAACTTGAAACCGAGCACATCGCTCGTTTCGCCCTCTGCAAGTTGGCTGATAAGCGTCCAGCCCAGTTCGTTAGTGCGATCATCACCGTACTCGCCTTGTGCGTCCGTCAACGTTACTGCAATAGGCTTGGGATTGACTGTGTAGATACCTGCTTTGCCGTTTTCCTCTGCATAATCTCCGTCGCTGTCCCATTCGCCCGTAACAATGAGGTTGTAGTTGCGACCTATCTCGTGATCCTCTGCCGTGTTGCCCACCAATTGAATGATGTACCTTCCGACCGGATCGTAGGCTTTTGTTTCGTCCACGACAGCGCCCGTTTCGGAGTTGCGCACCACAAAGGTGAGGAAGGACGTAGGCGTGTCGCGGTTGGCGCTGAACCAAGTTTCGTCATTCGGCGTCCAGCCTACCACAGAGTAGTTCATGGGCATCGTGGGACGAAGTTCGCCGTAGATTACCGATCTGGTTTGAATGTTGACGTTCAACGTCTTTTGCGTGACGATCAATTTTGCGTAGGTCGTCAGCGAATAGAGTTCGCCACGGTCGGTAACGAATGTGATGTCGTAGTTACCGTTGGTGTTGTAGGTGCTGTCCAAACGATAGCCCGTAGCGCTTGCTTTGAGGTATCCCGTAGACGTGTAGTCAACGGCGCTTGCCACAAGGGTTATGCGAATGTTGACGTTTGTCATGTCGTCGGGGAAGATGGGCACCATCGATGCTTGGTTTTGAACGGCTATCGTGCTGACTTCGGGACGAGACGCGCTGTACGCTACGTCGCCCAATTCCGCAAAGTTGAAGCCGTCCTCGGGGTTGGAGCCGTACACATATGTCAAGTCGTGCACCGTCACCGTTACCTTGCGCTTGGTCACCTCGTAGGTGCCGTGGACAAACGTTACATCGTAGTTACCGCTGCCGGATTCGCCCGAGATGTCGTACTTGCCGACAGGACGTCTTGCAAACGTCAAATCGTAACCTTCAACAGTGAGCGTGATGAACAGATCTTCGCCCTCGGGCAACAATTCCTTGCCTTGGGTGATCGTCCAAGCGTTCTTGACGCTGTTGGGATCGATCTCGTCCTCACCGTACTCTACCGTTATATTGTGTATCGTCACGGTGATGTTAACTGCCTTGATCTCTACATAGACGTCCACAGACACAACGTTGTAGTTGCCTATGTCGAGGTTGCCTTCGCTTTGAGGATTGTAGTCCACAACTATTGAGACGCGGTAAATTCCCACTGTCGAGATGTCGTAGACGGGGTTCCAACTGCCGTTTTGCAACAGATAGATCTGATATCCGTACTTGCCGTTGGCAACCTTGTCGCCACTCAGCACGCCCTTGGTGTTGGGGATGGGCAAGTGTTGTTCGCCGTCGTAGTTGTAGTCGTACTTTGTGCCGTCCAAATAGGGAGATGATCCGACAGGTTCGTCCTCCGTCGTCCACTCTACCGTTATATCTTTCTTTGTTATGGACACTACCGAGTAGACTTTGTCGAACTTGATGTTGATGTTGCCTGTGGAGGCAAAGGATATGCTGTACAACTTGGCGTCGAGGTATCCGCCCTCGCTGACGTCGTCGCTTGTGGCGTTTACGGTTACGCCCACCGTCACGTCGCCTGCAAGGTATCTGATGATACGCGTCAAATCGCCGCCAAACAGATTTTCTCCGCCAGCAATTGCCGTGATGACCATGTGGTCTGTGCTGAACAGCCATTCCTTGACGGCTTGTTCAAGCTCTTGGAAACTGCTTACGCCGTCCTTTTCGATGCCGTTGGCAAGATACAGACCGTACTCGCGAGCAAACAGCGTTCCGTCCAAAGTGACGGTAAGTTCTGCTTGCATGATCGTCAATGTCAACGTGAACTCGATGTCATTGTGGTTGTCGTTGGAGATGCAAACGGTAACCGTCCACACACCGAACGCGTCAACTTTGAGGTCCTCTGTCGAAAGCAAACCGTCTTTGACGCTTTCTCCGTTGAGTTTGAGGTCTTTGTACGTTACCATTGCGCCTTTCAACGTCATTTGCGTGTCGTCGAACGCGTTGTTCAACGTTTGCGCCCCGTACAATACGTTACCTGCAAACGTCAGATACTCCTCGTTGATGACAAGGTCGAACTTGTCGCCACGGTACACTTCCGTCTTGTTCCACAACGTTCCGCTGAACGCTTCGTCCTCGTTGGCGGAGCGATCTTTTTGCAAAATAGTTGCGGGAGTCACATTGAACAACTTGTTGTTTTCGCCGTTTGCAAATTCCACCGTGTAGCAAAGGTTCTTCAAACGATAGTTGTCGTCATCCGCCTCGCCTATGCCGTCTGCCCAGTGAGCCACGATGTTGTGTTGTCCTACGGGCACATACAAGGTGTTCTTTTCGGTTGTTGTTCCTATCAGGTAGAAGCTGAGGAATTGTTCGTGTCCCGTTACAAATTCTTTGCTACCGTCGGCATATTGCCAACCGACAGTTCTTGTGTTGTTGAGGCTTGCGCCGTACTTGGCTTCGTCGGTGGAGCCGTAGACCGCTTCGCGAGGCAACACTTCGATAGTTATCTTGCGCGGAGTGATCGTGTAATCGCCCCAACTTGTTTCCGAAACCTCGCCGTAGTTTGTGTCTTCATCCACAAATTTGGTAAATGTCACTTCGTAGTTGCTGTTGTTGCATTGTCCGATGATGTCATATACACCGCCGTACAAGCCGTTGCCGTCTTTGCCGTTTTCTTTGTCGCGGGCAGATGTGCCTTTGGTGAGAATGATGAACAGATCAGACAGCTGTGTTATCGTGTTGGTACCGAATACCGCCTTCCAGTCATCCGAAGGATACTTCGTGTCGCCGTCTACTCTTGTGTTGCCCTTTACCGCAAACCAGTAGGCAGTGCCACTGCTTGCGCTGGGGTTGTCTCCGTAGACGGACGATTGCGGTCTCAGCACTACCACTATCTTGCGTGCGCTCACCGTGAGGGTGCCCGCTTCGCCGTTCAACCAACTGCCCGTAAATCGTACTTCGTAGTTGTCGCTTGCGTACGTGCCCGAGATAGCATAGGTGCCTACGGATACGCCTGCGTTTACTCCGACCGTAAGTTGAATTTTGATACTGTCTGCGCCGTCGTTGCCTACTTGCCAACCGTCGGGCAATTTGTAGGTAAATGCGCCGAAGTCGTCGCCGTACTCTACCGTCTTGTTGTCGATAGCCACTTTGACCGTCTTTTTGCGGATCGTGTAGATACCCGCAATGTTGGCGTAGTGATCGTCGTCGTGGTCGATACCGCCCGTGAAGCTACCCGTCCAAATGGGCGTGTTGTAGTTGGCGTTGTCGCCAGCGTTCGTCCAAGCGGTCACATAGATAGGATAGTTGCCTGCCACGGGGTAATTGCCGTCGGCAAGAGGCTTGTAGCTGTCTCCGTCGAAGTAGTCGATAAGAGATGTGAGCAATGTAAATTTGAGCACGTCGCCCGTCACATAACCGTCGCCCACTATGGTGTACAGTTTGTCTTGTTGACCTATGCTGTCCCATTGAACGTTGTCCAACGTCAGCTTGTCGCCGTAGGTGCTGTACTGTCCGCTTGCGATGTTGATGTTGATGTTCGCCTTGGTAACGGTGAGAACCGCGTTTTCAGGCGTGATATTGTAGCTTCTCAGGATATCTTCGATATGTTCGTCCGTAGTGGGATTTGTGCTGAGAACTATTGTGTAGTTTTCCGCTTTCACTTTGAGGGCACGGCCCGTGCTGACGTTGCCACTGTTGTATATCACGGAAAGGGTAAAGCCCAACTTGGCTTCATCTTCGCCTACAAATGCGTTGCCGTCGCTGTTTGTCGCATTGGCGACGTAGCCTTTTTGATTGGTCAACAGCAACGTACCGCCGTCTACGTTAAGGCCTTGGTATGTTCCGTACGTTACGCTCACGTCATTGGCGCGAACCACGACGTTGCGTTTTTTGACGGTGAACACGCCCACGCGATTTGCGTACGTGCTTCCGCTGGGGTATTCTTCATGTCCCGTCCACTCGCCCGTGAACTCGAAGCTGTAATTGGTGAGGATAGGATCGGTATCTTTCAATTGCTCTTTGTTGCGCGTTGCATTGATCTTGTCGCCGAAGATGGGGTACTTTCCCTCATAGGAGAGTTTACCGCTCGAAAGTCCCGTTTCACCGCCATATGCAGTGGTCACCAGCGAGAACGTTACGCTCAAACCGTCCATAAATATTTCGCCCGTCAAGCCGCTACCCAACGATACCGTATAGGCGGGGCTATCGCCTGTGGAAGTTTGCAACAAATTGTATGCGTCGCCGTAGACTCCGCTTTGATTTTTGATGTTTACATACACGGTACGCACCGTCACAAAGAAGTAACCGTGGTCGGCTGTGCGCAAATCGTCGCTGATGGGCGAGCGCGCTCCCCATTTGCCTTTGCCGTCGGCACGAGCGACCTTGTAGTCCTCTGTATATTTTTCTTGTGCCGATTCATCCAACTTAGTAGACACTACCGTAACGTCGTAGTTGTCGTTGCCCACTGTGTATTTAAGTTTGTATGCACCGCGAGGACGCACTGTGTAGGTGCTGTCAACGTAGTCATCCAGCTTCAAACTGAGACCGAGGTTGTCGCCCGGTTTGAGACCGTAGTACTGCGTGTCGCCTACTTTTTCGGCGTCCAGCACTTTCCAGTTGGTGCCTTGGATGGATGCGACGTTGATAACTTCGCCGTACACTGCCGACTGGTTGTAAATTTCAATGCGAATGGGACGCTTGGTGATTTGGTAAATACCTGCTTTTCCGTCGTTTGCGCTATCCAAGCCCGAGGTTGCGCCCGTGCCCCATGCGCCCACAAATGTCACGGCATAATCCGTTGAGGAGTATTGACCTGTTATCGCGTAGTAACCAACAGTGTTGCGACCGCCACTCAGTCCGCTACGAGTGAGGACAATGTTGAGAAGTCCTTCGTTGTCACGTTCTACCAAACCTCTTGACGCTCCCGTAGATTTCTCTACCGAGTAAGTGAGGTCTTTTTCTGTTTCGCCGTAGACGGACGTCTTGTCGTTGATAGTTACGTTTACGGGACGAGCCGTTACAGTGTACTTGGCTGTACCGTCATTTCTATTGTTGATTTCGTAGTTGGATACGTCCACGCCGTAAATAGATACGACAAAGTTGTATCCGCCACTCTTGACGCGCAAGTAACCGTTATTGCGCATTTCACCTGTGATCGTGATACCGAACTCGACGTTGTCGCCCTCCACCAACCAATTGCTGTCGCCGTTCTTGGTGCGAGTGGTCGTTATCGTGGGAAGAGTTTCCTCGTCGCCGTAGACTATCGTGTGATCCTGCTCCACTTTTATTGTGAGTTTGCGAGTGACTATCGTGTAGTACACCGAGCACTCCACCGTCATAGAGTAGTTGCCGTTGTCGGCACCGTCGCCACCCAACGCAACGGAGATGAGATAACTACGAACGTCGGCTTTGGGTTTGCTTGCGTCGGTGGAGAACACCACTGTCACATTGTCGCCGTCCAAAATGTCGCCGTCGTTTGTTGTGTATTTCCAAACGGTGGGCACTTCGTCGCCGTATTCGCTTTCAAGCGTGCCCGTGATGTCTGTTACGGTGATATTCTTTTTGAGTACCGTGTATACGCCTGCGCGTTGTGCCAATGCGACGCCATCTTTGTTGCCACTTCCGCTCCAACGTCCGCTGAATGTGATATCGTAGTTGTTTGCGATAAATCTGTCGGTATCTTTTGTTGCGTCAACGCTCATCCAAATGGGATAATCGCCGACTTTGAGATGTCCCGAACTGCTATATGCAGGATCGAGAATTTCATACTTGACAGCCGTCTTAAATCTTTCTACGTCGCCTGCCAGAATTGCCGAACCTGTTGTTCCGCCCATCAATATCTCGGTGTAGGTCCAAGTAGGATCGCCGTCACCGTACACTGTGCTCTGGTCGTTTACGCGCAAACCGATGTAGCGCTTGTTGATGGTGAGGATACCCGTATCGGCAGTGCTGCGCATGCCTGTAAACGTGATGTTGTAGTTAAGGCACGTTTCGTTCTTGTCATCGTCGAAGGATCCGTGTATGTAGTAGGTGCCTGCGTTGATGTAGCCTTCGCTCAGGGCTTCGCTATCCATGTTGGCGCCCTTTCTGACTGTCAGCGTTACGGCTTCGATTATCGCTTCCAGATCCGCCGGTACGATACCGTCTGCAAGGTCGTTCCAAGCAAGGTCCTTTTTGTTGGAAAGTATATCGTTGAGTTGTGCCAACGTGATCTCGCCGTAGGTATCCGTGTGGTCCTCGATCGTCAACGTGACGTCTTTCGGCGTGATCGTGAAGGTGCCTGCCGCATTGGATAGCTTCGGATCGTTTTCCTTGCCCGTGTTCGTCCAACTGCCTTCCAACGTGATGACGTACTCGTCGGTGGTTATGACTACTTTGCCGTCTACGATAGATACGCCTTTGCTTTCGTCTGTGCTCGTTCTGCTGTCGAAGATCGTTTCTCCGTCGCGCGTGATAACAATGTGTATTGCGTACGAGTTGACGTTCTTCGCGCCCGAAACGCTCACCGACACATCCATCTTGGGAGCAAATCCCTCGCGTTCAGGCACAAACGTTACGGTGTTGTTGTCGCGGTCGTTGGTAACGACTTCCGTCCAACCGATGTTCTTGAAATTGTAACTATCAAGAGATTGTTCCGTACCGTCGTAACTGCTTGTAATGTCTTTGATGGTGAGGGTGATCTCGCGCTTGGAAACTTCGAATATTCCTGCCGTTCCTTTGTAGCCACCCGCTTCGTTCCAATCGCCGTCGAAGGTCACTTTGTAGTTGCTGTTTCCGCAAGTTGCGGATATAGCGCATTTTCCTGTGTGAGCGCCACTGCCCCTATCGTTGTGGAGAACGAGGTCGATCTGCAACGAGTCATTGGGCATCACATAGTTTTTGTTGGTTTGGTTGCTTTCGCTGATACCGTCGGTACTTGTAAAGCCTGTGATGTACCAACCGTTTTCATTTTCGTGACTGCCTTGCAATTTGTTGAGGTTGGTGTAGGTAAGTCCGCCGAACACACCGCCTTGGTTGTTGATGTGAACGTTGAGTTGACGTTGTGTAACCGTGTAAGTACCCGCATGGTCCTTGTTGGAGTCAGATCCATTCCAACTGCCCGTAAAGGTAACTTCGTAGTTGGGGTTGTTGTTCCAACTGCCTGTGATGGCATATGTGCCTGCCTCTCCTCCGCCCAACTTGGCAAGTGTGATATCAAGGTCGTCGCTGTTGATAGTCCCCTTGTCTTTGGTATCTTCGTTGTTGTCGTTGGTGCAGGTGATATTATCATTATCGTAGGACAGTTCGGCAAAGTCTTCGCCGTAAACGGAGGTCGCGTCTTTGATAGAAACTGTCAATGCGCGTTTGTTGACGGTAAACACAGAACCGCCGACGTATTCCACAATGTAGTTGAGAACGACGTCTTCGTCTGCGTCGTCACGCCAAGCGCCGTTTGCAGAGTAGGTGTTTGCGGTTATGGCTTCGCCGATCAAATTGAGTTGAACGGATCTTGCAAATTCCTCTTGGTCGTTGGCAAGTACGCCGTCCGCCGTCCAATAGCCGTTGTCGGCAAATTCCGTGACGGTTTTGCTCTTGGTGTTGAAGTCTGTTGCCCAATCTGTGCCGTTGTAAACAGCGTAAGACTGCGTACCGACCGTCACCGTGACGTTGAGCGGTTTAATGGTAAATTGACCGTTTTGTATGCGTTCGATGACGTAGTTGTCTTTGGCGGAACCGACGATTTCGCCAACAATGCTGTAAGTGCCCGCGTTCCACTTTCCGGTGCTGTTTTCAATAGAAAGCGTGATCTCGAAGCTCTCTTCGTCGCCCGAAAGAATTGCAGGCGCACTGCCGTTCAATACGTTTTGAGCAGTCCAAGCGTTTTCGAGCGATCCTTTTTGTTGCAATGTGGGTTGTTGATCTTTGCCCTTGTAGGAGTCTTCCTGATTTGCCACAAGGATCTCGATACGGCGCGGATAGATACGGTAACCGTTGGTCACATTGTAAGTTTTGCCGTCTCCGTCCATTTTTCCGTCGATACGGTGAGAGGCGAGATCTTCTGCCGTGACATTGCCCTCAGCGGGATTGATAGTACTGTTGTCTACTTCGAACGAAAGCAGATAGTTTTCGTTGTTGTAGGTGACTTTCAAGTTGTACCAACCTGCGTTGAGTTGTCCGCTATTGGAATTGAAGTTGCCTTCCGTCCAGTCAATGACTATGGTGATTTCGAGGCTGTCACGCTCCAACACGCCATGGGGGCTTCCGCTTGAAACTTTCCAAGCGATATTTTGTGCAGAACTGATGCCTACGCCGTTGGGGTGATCGAGCAAGCCTGCGGGATGTTGGAAACCGCCGTACACGCCACTTTGAGCGAGTATCACTATCGTGACTTCGCGTTGGGTGATTTCGTAGCCCTCTGTGATGCCCTCGAAGGTCACGTTGTAGTTGTCGTTGGTGTGACTTGCAATGATGTCGTATTTACCGACAGTGTTAGCGCCATCCTTGGCAAGGGTGACTTTCAACGATTCCTTGTTGTCGCCATCGGCGAACTCGAAACCTGGCTTCAAATCCCAGTCGTCAATGGTGAAACTGTGGATAGCTTCGCCGTAAATCGATGTCTGAGGCGTTACCACGACGGTGATGTCCTTGGCAATGATTTCGTAGATACCCGCTTGCTTGTTGTGTTCGTCGTTGCCTACCCAGTTGCCCGTAAAGGTCACGTTGTAGTTGCCGAGTTCGTTGCCTGCGCTGACTACGGCTTTGATCGCATATCTGCCGACCTTCCAGTCGCCTTCGTTGACAATGCTCAGCGTGATTTTGAACGCGCTTCTGTCGCCTTCCGTTGCGAACGCAGAGCCTTCGGCAAGTTTCCAAGCCGTCGGCGTGGGCAAGTGTTCGTTCTTCAAACCTTTGTAGACATTGCCCATTTGGTCATCGATAACTATGACGATATTGCGCGGAGTGATAACGTAAGCACCTGTCTCGTTTTGGAAGGAGATCTCGTAGTTGTCGTT